>CAYJXH010000018.1:0-12826 GCA_964373975.1 uncultured Nitrospirota bacterium
TTTAAAGTCAAAACATTCTGGATTCCCGACAGAAACATTCGGGAATGACAAAAAAAGGTCGGTTCCGTTCTAAAAGCATTCGTTTTTCTATTGCGTAATCTGGGATAAAATCCAAATCGCTGTTGAAAAAAACAAAGAAATAGGTGATAATCCACTGCTATCAATTTAAAACCCATTAAAACCTAAGGAGGAGAATATATGATGCTTCGCGTATTCGCAGGGTGCGGCACACTTTTTTTAAGTTTTTTGCTTTTATTTTTTAATGGATGTCATAAAAAGTCGCTGGAAATCGTCATTGGTACGGCCGGGCCAATGACGGGAGACCAAAGCAAACAGGGTGGCGACATTGCCAATGGTGTGCGTCTTGCCGTTGATGAATGGAACGAAAAAGGCGGAATCAATGGGGTCAAGATTCGCTTGGAAATAGGGGATGATCAGCACGATCCGAAGCAGGCGGTTTCCGTAGCCAATAAAATGGTGAATATGGGAATTGTAGGCATGGTAGGCCATTTTAATTCCAGCGCGTCTATTCCTGCTTCATCGGTCTATCACAGTGCGGGGATTCCCATGATTACGCCGGGATCAACCAATCCAAGATTGACCGATCAGGGTTTTAAAACCGTGTTCCGTGTTTGTGGCCGCGACGATCAGCAAGGAAAAGTTGCGGCACAATTTGCCACGCAGTCGTTTCATGCAAAACGGATTGCGATTCTTCACGATAAAACCACTTATGGACAAGGGCTTGCTGAAGAATTTCAAAAAGCAGTACTCTCTTTTAAAGCGGAAGGGCTTGAGATTGTTTCTTTCGATGGGGTTACACAAGGGGACAAGGATTTTCGCAGTATCCTAACCACTTTGAAGGGAAAGAACCCTGATCTGCTCTTCTTTGGCGGCATCTTCCCTGAAGGTGGCCTTTTGGTAAAGCAGGCAAAAGAGATGGGCCTGACGGCGCCGATGATTAGCGGGGATGGCGTGTTTGATCCCAAGTTTATTGAGATCGCAGGCCCTATCGCGGAAGGAACCTTTCTTACTTTTGCTCCTGATCCTGAAAATATTCCGTCAGCAAAAACTTTTTTACAGAAGTATAAGGCAAAGCATGGGAACGGCTTAGCCCCTTACGCGATTTACGCCTATGATGCCACGCATATCCTCTTAACAGCACTCTCCCTTGTGGGAGGACATGACATGCGTGATGGCAAAAAAGTAGCTGAAGCGATTCGCAACCTAAAATATGATGGCGCGTTGGGCCGTACCGAATTTGACGCAAAGGGGGATGTCAAAGCCTCTCCGTATATTGTATGGGTTACAAAAGGCGGCAAGTTCGAGGAGTTTTGGAATCCCGTAGGGGCGGGTTTAAAACCCGCCCACTCATAGCATGTTGCTGCAACAATTAGTGAATGGCCTCACGTTGGGAGCCGTCTATGCGCTCATCGCCTTAGGCTACACGATGGTGTATGGGATATTGGAGATGATCAATTTCGCCCATGGCGAGATTTACATGATTGGCTCCTATCTCTGCATCATCTTTCTTGGCATTTTTACCGCGTTAGGATTGACCGAATCACACCTTCTGCTTTCTCTTTGCCTTTCCGCGTTCCTTTCTGGAATTACTTGTGCCGGATACGGCCTTACCATGGAACGGATTGCTTATCGGCCGATTCGGTCGGCGCATCGGCTTTCCCCATTGATCTCCGCATTGGGTGTCTCTATTTTTTTGCAAAATTATGTGATGCTGACACAGGGTTCTTCGGATAAAGTCTTTCCGCATATTTTCTCCGAACAGTCTGTTCAAATCAGTGCATTTCCAATAACCCCTATTCAGATTGCTATAATCTCTTCTTCCGTCTTCTTGATGGCTGGGCTTCATCTTTTTGTTCAGAAAACGCGTCTAGGCATGGCAATGCGAGCCGTGGCACAGGATAAAGTCATGGCCTCGCTGTGCGGTATTCCCATTGATAAAATCATTGCCGTGACCTTCATTATTGGTTCTTTGTTGGCCGCTATTGCCGGAGTGATGGTGTCTATTTATTACGGGGTGACCCATTTTACGATTGGCTATATTGCTGGCATTAAGGCTTTTACGGCGGCTGTTTTAGGGGGCATTGGGAGCATTCCCGGCGCGATGCTAGGCGGTATTTTGTTGGGCCTCACAGAAAGCCTTGGCGCGGCTTATATCTCCAGTGAGTTTAAAGACGGATTTGCATTCATCATACTCATTTTTATTCTGATCTTCCGTCCAACCGGACTTTTGGGGAGGAGGGCATAATGCGAATTCCCATTGCGATGAAAACCATTTTGATCGGGTCGTTTTGGTGTGGATTGCTCGCCCTTCCTTTCATGGGATGGGTTTCATCTGGAATTCTCATTGCCGTTTTAATTGTAGTGGGGATTTTTTTTAGGGCTATTCTCGCGGTAAATATTCCAATCCAATTTTTTGACACTGTGAATAGATTAAGCGGGTATTTCGTACGGATAAAGCGGTATCTCGCCCTAATAGGCGCAATTCTCTTACTGATTGTTCCGCTCTTTCTCAACAATTACTACCTTGATATCTTAACTTTAGCCCTGCTTTATGCCTTGCTTGCGGTGGGTTTGAATGTCGCGGTCGGTTTGACGGGACTGCTTGATCTAGGATATGCTGGCTTTTATGGGATTGGAGCCTATACGTATGCCCTGTTATCAACGCGGCTGGGAATTCCCTTTTGGCTGGGAGTACCGTTTGGTGGAATCGTTGCGGCATCTTTTGGGTTTCTTTTGGGTGTGATTACCTTGCGGTTGCGGGGGGATTATCTGGCGATTGTTACATTAGGCTTTGTGCAAATCGTCTATCTTGTTTTAAATAATTGGGACACGGTAACCCATGGCCCAAACGGAATCTTACAGATTGGTCAGCCAACATTAGGGGGTTTTTTATTGCACCAACCGATCCATTTTTATTATCTGGCACTCTTTTTTCTGGCCGCGACAGTCTTTATTATTTATCGGCTGACGCAATCCCAAATTGGAAGGGCTTTGTGTGCGATTCGGGAAGATGGCATTGCGGCGGAAGCCATGGGAATTGATACGACACGCATGAAGATATTGGCCTTTTCTTTGGGTGCGGGCATCGCTGGAATCGCCGGTGTTTTTTTTGCCGCCAAATATACCTTTGTCTCCCCAGAAAGTTTTAATTTTTTCGAATCGGTTCGTATTCTTACCATGGTGGTTTTAGGTGGCATGGGATCGCTCTTTGGGGCGATATTGGGCGCGTTTTTATTAACCTTTCTGCCGGAACTGCTTCGCGGGCTTGATCTATACAGAATGCTTATCTTCGGGGCGACGCTTGTTTTAATGATGATTGTAAGGCCGCAAGGCCTATTAGGAAATAAGAATGCCATTTGAATATCAGTACATCACCACGGCGCAAGAACGTGACACGGCCATTAAAGAACTCTCTTACGTTACCGAGATGAGCGTTGATATTGAGGGAGACTCGCTCTATCATTACAATGAACGGGTTGCGTTGATCCAGATTTCAGGCGGGGATCGGCATTATATTTTTGATCCACTGCTTTTAGATTCGGTTTTGGAATTAGGCCCGCTTTTTGAGAATCGGTCTATATTGAAAATATTCCACGGTTCCGACTACGATATCACGTCTTTAAAACGGGATTACGGATTTAAGATCGGCCCCATTTTTGATACGGCATTGGCCGCGCGCGCCATCGGGATGATTCGTTATTCGCTCAAGGAACTCGTCTCCAAATATTTTCAAGTCTCTCTTTGCAAAGAGCATCAGAAATCAGATTGGTCGGTGCGTCCGCTTTCTAAAGAACAGTTAGATTATGCGTCGGAGGATACCGCGTATCTCTCTCATCTTCGTACGCTTTTAATTGCCGAGGTCGCAAAAAGGGGACGGGAAGATCAGCTTGCGGAAGAGTTTGTCTTTATGGAGAATATCTCCTGGACGCGGAAACCGTTTAATCCAGACGATTATCTTAGGATCAAGGGATCAAACGCATTGCCCTTTGAAGGACAGCAGATTTTAATGGAACTTGTCTCGGTGAGAGATCGGCTGGCAAGAGAAAAAGACCTTCCCCCTTTTAAAGTAGCACATAGCGGCGATCTGGTACGGCTAGCCACAGAGAGACCCATGGACGAAGAGGCCTTTACGCAGATTTTCCCAAAAGGGCGAATCTCTAAAGATAGGGCGCTTTGGGTAGACGCGATTAAAAAAGGAGTGGTCTGCGCCGAGCCTCTCCCCAAGAAAGAACGAAAGACGGGGGGTGGGCCTCCTATGACCCGCTATCAACAGAAGCTGTTCATACAGCTTCGTATTTGGCGCGATAAACAGGCCGAATTGGAAGGGGTGGAACCTGCAATGATTCTGACAACCCCGCTACTACAAGAGATTTGCAAAAAGAGGCCGGGAACCCTTGCCGCTTTAGAAGCAATTACTCCAATGCGAAAATGGCAGATCAGTCACTACGGCGAGCAACTCATCAAAGAGGTTACAACCTTTACGGCGTCGTGATGGGGCCCTGTTCGTGAGGAGGCCCGGCCTCTGCGAGCCGGTGCCGCCCTAATAATCCCGGGAGGCGATGTAGCTGGCAACCGTTTGAAGGGCTTTTTTGTGTATTGATTCTGGAAAGATACGCAGTTTTTCTTTAGCCTTTTTAACAAAAAGAACTGCTTTTTTTTGCGCGTAAGCGATGGAGCCATACATATCCATTAGCTTTAGAATAGAAGAGAGGTCTTTTTCAGGCTTTCCGCTTTGAATCAGTTCAATGATCATCTCTTTTTCTTTTTTCTTGCAATGCGCCAAGAGATGAATAAGGGGAAGGGTCATTTTTCCTTCTTTAATATCCTGTCCAAGTGCTTTGCCAAGCCGATTCTTATCTGCGATATAATCTAACGTGTCGTCGGCGACTTGAAATGCAATGCCGAGATTGTGGCCAAAGGCGTAAAGGGCATCTTTTTCTTCGGACGACGCGCCTGCCATCACCCCGCCCAATTTACAGGAAGCGGAAAGCAGGGAGGCCGTTTTGTAGGCGATGATTTTAAGATAGTGCTCTTCCGTCAGACCAAAGTCGCTGGTATGAGCCAATTGCCATGTTTCCCCTTCTGTCATCTTACTGCAGGTGGTTGAGAGCAAATAGTTCATCTCTACGTTTTCCATCTTTACCACACGACAGACAGCGCGTGTGTATAGAAAATCGCCGACCAATATGCTGGCATGATTCCCATAACGGTTTCGGGCGGCAGGCCGACCTCGGCGCATTTTGGCATTGTCTATTACATCGTCGTGGAGGAGTGTCGCCGTATGAATAAACTCAACAATGCTTCCGAGCACAAGGTATCTTTCGTCAATGGAGGCGCCCATGTTTGCACTGATAATCAGAAGAAGAGGACGAATGCGTTTGCCGCCGCTCACAAGCGTATACTGGGCCACCTCGTTAATAAGCGGGACTTCAGAGTCTAATCCTTTTTTAATCTCTCCTTCGACCTGATTGAGTGCTTCTTTATACTGCAACCAGACGTTATCTATATCCGTCACGTATGGATCTCCTAAAAAAGAATACTACTTTAATGAATGATGGATAGTATGGTAACGGCGCTATTCTGTCAAGGGCGGGGCAAATAAAAAATGGATTAAAAGAAAGACGATTTTTTTGCTTTGGGCTTAACTGCAATTTCAGCTAAAATCTTCCGAAAGCGACCACTCCAATATTCGCGCTTTTCTTTTCTCCACTCGGTCCTCTCCCTCTCGTTAGTCTCTGCCAATTCCACCGAAACCAATTTCTTGACGTGAGGGGGGGGCGGCTTTTTAAGTAAAGAAGATGCCTTCAAAGACTTCTTTTTTTTAAAAACGACTTTTTCGGATGTAATTGATTTCTTTGGCTTTGTATTTTTCATCTGTAATACCCTAATAATACTCATTAAATGGTTGTATTGTCAATACTTTTTTGGATTGTATTGACTTATTCTAGTATTTAGGTGTAGAAGTAGAATAGGTTTTGGTTCAAAAATGGAGATTAAAAGAAGTCATTAAAAGAAGGGAGGCTGATATTATGTTTACGAAAATTCAAAAACGATTTGTGTCGGTTATTCTATTAGGTTTTTTTGTAGGTTTTTTTGTGCTTGTTTCTTTTCCATCCTTTCTAACGGCAACCCACTCGTGGGGGACGTATCATTGGGCGCGCACCCTCAATCCATTCGCACTAAATCTTGGGGATAATCTGTCGTCTCAATGGAAGCCCTATCTCTCAACGACCTCGTCTGATTGGACGCTGTCAACCGTATTGGACACAGCGATTGTTACCGGAAAAACAACGGGGCGAAGATGTAACCCTACCCTAGGGCGCGTGGAGGTCTGTAATTATAAGTATGGAAATAGAGGATGGCTTGGCATTGCGCAAATCTGGGTCAGCGGTAACCACATTACGCAAGGAACGGTTAGGGTGAATGACACTTACTTTAACACTGCCACGTACAACACCCCCGCGTGGAAAAACCTTGTTATGTGCCAAGAAGTGGGACATACATTGGGCTTGGATCATCAAGATGAGGCGCAGGCAAATCCCAATCTAGGGACGTGCATGGACTACACCAATAATCCGTCTGGGCCGCCTAGTAACGAGCATCCCAATCAACATGATTACGATCAGTTGCTGGTTATTTACGGGCATTTGGATGGAAGCACCACGATTAGCCTGACGGCACCCTCGGCAATGAATCAGCTTTCCTTTGACGATCAAAGAAACTGGGGCAAAAAAGTGAGACGCTCGCGCGATGGACTAACAGCCCTGTATGAACTTGATTTTGGCGGTGGAAATAAAGTGTTTACTCATGTTGTTTGGGCATATTAAGTAACGGAAGGAGGGGATATGTTGCGTAAAAAAACCTGTTTAACTTTTTTAGTTTGTCTCATAACTTTTCTAACGGTCATTCCCGTCGCGATTGCGTCTGATGATTCGGATTCTTCCGAAGGAGATATAGAATTTATTCTCGAACCCAGTTACAAGGTTGGGGAGAAAATAGAGTTCAAGATCAAGAATATCGGCAAGATTCCCTACACATATAATCAAAAATATCCGGCGTGTGACCTTTCCTACTTTGATAGCTCCGAAAGGGAGTTTATCATTCCGCCCGCAACCCACTGCGACATGGTTATTACAGCTGACATTAAGCCGGGGGAGACGAAAAAATTGTTTGAGTGGGACGGGAGCGAGTGCGTCCTAGACGACTTTGGATGTTCCAAGCGGGCACCCCTTCCAGCGGGGATATACACCATAAATGGGACATTCACGTCTAGCGCGGATCAAGACATCTCAACGGAAGCGGTTGCAACGATTGAGTTGATTCAATAAGTGTCCGTATGAGGGACGCCCTTTTAAACCTGATCCGTTCGGATTCCGCTACAGATTCTTCCGGCTTGTTTAACGATCTCGCCCTACAGATATTTCAATATCAATTTCAACACAATCATCCTTATCGGAAGTTTTGTCTCCTCCAGAATAAATCTCCCGAAAAGATTAACCGGTGGGAAGCCATTCCGGCATTGCCCGTTACCGCATTTAGATTTGTAGATGTGTCTTGTCATCCCCTCGAAAAAGCAGTGCGTATTTTTCATTCCAGCGGAACAACACGAGGGCAACATCCCCCGCAAGTGGGGAAGGACAAACGAAGCCATCACGCCATTTTTGACTTGGAAATCGCGCAGACAGCAATCTTATCCCATTTCAAAAGACACATTTTAAATCAAGAAGAGAAGTCCCATTTCTGCATTCTAACCCCATCGAAAGAAGAGGCACCTCATTCCTCGTTATCCTATATGATGGAGGTTATTCTGAAAACGTATGGAACAGAAAGAAGCGAGTATTATATTCACAAAGGGCAATTACTTTCCGACAAACTTTTGTACGATCTTTCCGAAGCAAAAGAACCGGTCATACTCATTGGGACCTCCTTTTCGTTTGTCCACTTTATTGATTTCCTCATGGAGATGCCTGATCCTATTTCACTTCCGCAAGGGAGTAAATTGATGGATACCGGCGGATTTAAAGGGAAATCAAGAACCGTTTCTTCTCATTGGCTTTATGGCATGATTGAAAAACGGTTGGGTATTCCTGCCGCGTACTGTTGTAACGAGTATGGAATGGCTGAAATGACCTCTCAATTTTATGATGGTTACGCGGGCATTCCAAACGCGCGTATCTACCACGCGCCGCCACAAGTGAGATACCAGATACTCTCTCCTTCCACACTAAAACCCGCGCTAAAAGGGGAGGCGGGTCTGTTGGCCATTTACGATTTAGCAAACATTGATTCGGTTTCTGCTATCTTAACGGAAGATTTGGCGAAAGAAGTCGCAGGGGGTAGCACCCCTGGTAGGCACGGTGCACCAGTGGGGTTTGAGCTTATAGGTCGGGCAACAGGGGCAGAGATTAAAGGGTGTTCTATTGATTTGGATGCCCTTCTCCTAGGGTAGCCGCTCTATATCGTCGAACGGATTGGTACGCCTCGAAAAACAAACTCAAGGCAATGACCATCAGAATAATCGCGACTGCGCCGTTCACATCGGGTGTTAAGCTAACAAATAAAATCAGCGCCCAAAAGGTTATGACCAACAAAAAGAGCATTGGGATCAGCGTATACCACGGATTTTTACCCGTCTTTATTAGCCAAACAGAAATTCCCAAAAGGCTCAACGCGGCCAATAACTGGTTGCTCGCACCAAAGATTGGCCAGAACTTCAAATAGGCCGTCTCCTTTGTGGTTATCAGGAAAAAGAGCGGGACGATAAGCGTTGCCAGTGTTGCTCCCATACGTCCCCATTTTCCCTGCCAGCCTGTTAATTCCTGAAAGATATATCTTGCCAATCGGGTTGCAACATCTAGCGTATCGTAAACAAATGTTGCAAACGCAAGAAGGCCAAAGCTCATAGCAATAGAGGTTGGCACGCCCAAAGTACTTGTAAATTGGGCTAAGCCTTGGGCATAAATCTCCGTAGGGCCTTTGCTCAACGCCGGGTCTCCTTTTGCAAACATCATGACGGTGGCAAGCGCAATGACCGCGACTAAGCCCTCCAACAGCATTCCGCCATATCCTACCGCATGGGTATCCCCTTCTTTCTCGATCTGTTTTGCCGTTGTGCCGCCACAGACTAAGCCGTGAAAACCGGAACAGGCACCACAGGCAACGGTGATAAATAAGATGGGGAAGAGGGAGGCCCCCTTGGGATTTGTAAATCCAATAAAGGCGGGGTATTGGGCATTATACCCTCCAAAGAAAAGGCCAACGATACCCACGACCAATGTGCCATAAAGAAAGTAGCCACCCAGAAACCCACGCGGTTGCATCAAAATAGAGATCGGCAAAATGGATGCAAAGAAACAATAACAGAGAATCAGAACCCCCCAGACTTTGGCGGGACTTAAAGAATAAATCGGAGAAACAGAGATTGGGATTTTCTGCCCCCCCCAGATAATCAGCATAATGAGTGGAATAGAAATGGTCGCCAATAGCCAAGTAGGAAGCGTTATGCGACGCATGAGGATACCCATTAAGACGGCCAAAATAAGGTATAAGATAGAAGATGTGGCGACCCCTCCGCCATAGTTTTCTGCGATGAAGGTCGAGGCGGTAAGATCGGTGAAAGCCACAATAACATACATGAGTGATATCCAGACAAAAAGGAGAAAAAGGAGCGATCCGCGTTTTCCAATGGAGGCCTTAATAACCTCCGCAATGGATTGCGCGCCATGGCGCATCGAAGCCGCAAGTGTTGCAAAGTCGTGTGCCGCGCCGATAAAGATGTTTCCGATGAGAATCCAAATAAGCGCAGGAAGCCAGCCAAACCAAAGGGCGGCGAGAATCGGCCCGACAATCGGGCCTGCGGCCGCAATGGCGGAAAAATGTTGTGGTAAGAGAAAGGCGGGGGGTGTCGGAACGAAATCCAGCCCGTCATTGATCAGACAAGCAGGCGTCGGTCTGCTGTTATCTAGCCCAAATGCTTGACGAAGAAAACGCCCGTAAAGCCGATACGCCAACAGAAAGAGGGCTATTACGATAAGGGCAATCAATCCAATACTCATAAGTCTGGCATTCTACTGTGAAGAAAATGGGTTGTCAAACAGCCGCATTGTCTTAGGTTGGACTTGGTGTCGAGGGAATTGTTATACGATTTTACCTCGAAACATGAAAAATACTGCCCCTACAAGGCAAAGGCCTGCCCAAAGATAGTCAAGCTTCATCGGTTCTTTCAAGTATAAAATTGAAAAGGGTACAAACACGGACAGGGTGATTACTTCTTGTATAACTTTGAGTTGACCGACAGTCAGTACGCTGTAACCAATCCGATTTGCTGGCACTTGTAACATATATTCAAAAAAGGCTATCCCCCAGCTTATGAGCGCCGCAATGATCCATGGCTTATCATTGAGTTCTTTTAAATGCGCATACCAAGCAAACGTCATAAATACGTTACTGCAAAGGAGTAGAAAAATAGAAATCAAAACAGGGTTCATACGTCAACACTCTATGAAGAAACGGATATGGAGTCAACAATTTTTTATGAAAAATATTTGGGACTGGCAATATAATTCTGTATAATTATACTCATGGCATTGCTTGGCTAAAATTTATGTTTATCACGATCTGCTGTATTCAGTAGCGTAATAATGATGACGAATAATCGTTTAATATATTGCCCCTTAATCTTCTTGATCACCTTGGTTGGTTGTGGTGGGCGGTCGGGGACAAGCAACGGAATTGGAGACACTCCCGCAGGCAACATAACGCGCACCATGTCTGCGTATCCTGATCGGCCTTATGTGGTTCACTTCCCCGGCGGTCTTGTGCCCCTGCAACCAAGTCCAGTTGTGCTTGTGCTTCATGGGGGCGGCAGTAAGGCAGAAGGTGCCCGCACCATGACCTGTCCGGACAAAGATCTCTCGTCGAGCAACTGCATCGAGGCGGTTGCGGATCGGAACGGATTTGTGGCCGTATTCCCAAACGGCACCAGAACTACGACGGGGCTTCTAGCGATGGGCGACAGTAGGACTTGGAATGCCGGTGGCGGCGTGGGGGGGTGGGGGTGTGTTAGTGGTGAGGCCTGCAACACGGGGGTAGACGACATCCAGTACTTCAAAGATTTGCTTGACGATCTGCCGTCTGTGTTTCCCGTGAACCCTAAGCATGTATTTGCCACTGGCCTTTCCAACGGGGCCGCCATGAGCCACCGTCTGGCTTGTGAGCTTGCAGGCCGCATCGCCGCCATTGCGCCAGTGGGAGGTGGCAACCAATTCTCGACCAGCGTTACCTGCACGCCCGGCCGGCCGGTGGCAGTTCTCTCGATCCACGGCACAGAGGACAATTGCTGGATGTATGAAGAAGGCATAGGGACGTGCCTCGTAACAGACAGCAGACTCAAGATTGGCATCCCCCAAACCGTGCAAGATTGGGCTACTCGAAACGGGTGTACTGGTTCGGGGACGATGGTCATAGCACTCCCAGACACCGATCCTAACGACGGTACACGGACTTACGAAGAAAGTTATACCCCCTGCTCCGGTGGGGTAGTTGTAACTCTATTGCGGGTTGAAGGTGGTGGCCACTGGTGGCCCGGTGGAGATGATTACCGTGTTCCGTTGGTGACGCTAGATGGGAAAATATCGAAAGACTTCAGTGCCAGTGATCGGATCTGGAATTTCTTCGTGGCTCACCCGATGTCCTAAAAAACCGCATCGCCTCATGACAAATACCTTGACAAGATAAGACTCATAAAACTATGATCTTGAAGTGGAGGATTCGGCTGGGAAATCTATTTTAGAAAATGTAAAGGCCAGTGATCGGCTGATTGTTGCATTAGACCTCCCGAAGGTTGAACAAGCAAAAGAACTTGTTTTATCGCTAGAAGGGCTCGTCTCTTTTTTTAAAATTGGGTTGGAACTTCAGTTTGATGCCGGTAGGCCATTTATAGAATGGTTGCGTAATAGGGGTTGTCGTGTCTTTCTCGATTTAAAGTTTTTTGATGTAGAGGAGACGGTGCGTCGCGCCGTGGCGCAGGTTGCCAATATCGGGGCGGACTTTCTAACCGTTCATGGGAACAAGGCGATTATCAAGGCGGCGTTACAAGGCCGTGGGAAAAGCGATTTAAAAATTTTGGCTGTAACCGTTTTAACAAATATGAATAGCGAAGATATGGACGACTTTG
This sequence comes from uncultured Nitrospirota bacterium, assembly GCA_964373975.1. Classification (GTDB taxonomy): domain Bacteria; phylum Nitrospirota; class Nitrospiria; order SBBL01; family SBBA01; genus JACPZM01. The sequence goes on from CAYJXH010000018.1 coordinate 12,197, forward strand.
GCATGGCCTGTTCGGTTTCTGATCTGGTTGCGCGTCGTGCCAAGATGGCAATGGAGATTGGCTGTGACGGCGTTATCACTTCAGGAATGGAAGTGGAGGCGATTTTAAAACAGGCGAAAGAGCGTCCGAAAATCAAGGCGCCATTTTTGTTGGTGGTGCCCGGAATTCGGCCAAGTAACAGTGAAACGCACGAGCACAAACGAAGCGTCACGCCAGGTGATGCTATTTCCGCTGGTGCGGATTATTTGGTTGTGGGCCGGCCTATTCGAGATGCCGAGAATAAAAGAGTGGCCGCAGAACTTATTTTAGAAGAGATGCAGACTGTGTTTGATGCGAGGTGGCAGTCGCGTTCTATTTCATAGCGTTTTATTTTTTTGCGTCTGTAGCTCAACTGGATAGAGCGCCGGCCTCCGAAGCCGTAGGTTATGGGTTCAAGTCCCGTCAGGCGCAGAGGTCTAGCGACCTCGGGCGTATTAGGCGACTCGTTGGTCGCCTGGGGGAGTGATAGTCAGTAGAGGGAGAGAATCCCTATAGTTAGTAATGTGGGCCGTTAGCTCAGTTGGTAGAGCAGCTGACTCTTAATCAGCTTGTCGCAGGTTCGATCCCCGCACGGCTCACCCCTTTCAACGC
>CAYJXH010000019.1:0-12715 GCA_964373975.1 uncultured Nitrospirota bacterium
TAGTCGGGTAGAAAATCTTCGCGAAGCATTTCCCCCGGGTGGATGGGCCGAACCGTTTTCTTTCCTGTATTTGGAATGCTCATGGGTTACCTCACATCAGTGATTCGACTTGAGCGACTGGTTATAAATTTGCTTTATTATTTTTATTCAGTTTTCTCTGCTTTGAATCGTATTTAAATGGAATCCAAAGAGACGCAGCATAAAAAGAAAATATAAACAATAATTGGATAAATTTATTTTCAGGCAAACAAGTTAATCCAAAAAATACTATAGGAGTATCAATAATAAAAACTATAATGAATACAGCGCATCCCTTATTAGTATCAAAGAAAATATACTGTTTTTCCATTTTATGAATAGTTTAATTTTTACAACCATTTATTAGATGGACGAACCGTAACATAGATTTATTTTCATGTCAAAATCCTAAAAAACTTGACGTATCTAGACAAATCGTTATAAATAAAGATGTTAAAAGTTTGTGGTTTTACAAGCTCACCATAAACGGGGAGTTTTTAGAGGTACTCGTATGAATCAATCCCTTATAAAACCAAAACATCTTCCTATCGGTGGAACCATCGGCGTGGTTGCCCCGGCGGGGAAGGTTGATCTTTTCGATTTAAATCGCGGCGTTGCGTCCCTAGAACAATCTGGGTTTAAAGTGATTTTGGGCAAGCATCTGGCGAAAAGTCATCGGTATTTCGCAGGAACAGATAGAGAGCGGGCGGACGATTTTCTGGAAATGATGCAAAACGAGGCGATTGATGCTGTTTTTTGCGCGCGCGGCGGATCAGGATCAGCCCGAATTATTCCTTATATTGACGAAGTAAATTTTCCCGCAGGGCACGTTGCCCTCGCCCCCAAGATATTTGTCGGATGCAGTGATATTACAACACTGCTTGTTTATCTCTCACAAAAACAGGGGTTTGTTACATTTCATGGCCCGATGGTTGCGCCTTCATTGCACATTTCCTCACCCCTCGAAAATCTTCTTAAAGTTTTATCAGGAGAGAAGATGGAAATGCGTGCGCCCGGTGCCATTCCGCTCAAACAAGGTTGCGCAGAAGGGATTTTAACGGGTGGGTGTTTGACGCTCCTTTGCACAACGATAGGAACCCCTTACGAAATTGATACAAGTGATCGCATCTTATTTATTGAAGATATTGGAGAGGCCCCTTACAAAATAGATAGAATGCTTAACTATCTTAAAGCATTAAAAAAATTTGATCCTATTCGCGGCTTAATCGTCGGGCAAATGCCGGGATGCGAACCTGATACTTTGCCGGAAATTATACAGGAAACCCTGTCTGATTTTGATTTCCCCATTCTTTTTTCTTTTCCCTCTGGGCACGGCGATTCTCTTTTTACCCTTCCCTTCGGAACCCCTGTCCGAATGGATGCAAACGAGACCACGGTAACCTTGCTTTCCCCTGCCGTGTCAGAATAGGCCATATTTTTCCGCCTTAACGGCAAAATTGTCTCTGTAGACCCCCTACACCCACTATTTCCAGCTCATTTTTAGCCTTTTTCTGTTAGGCACAAAAAATGCTTATATATTTTGAGAGATTTCATTAAGGTTTTAGGTAAAAGAAACCGATAAACTAATTATAAGGAGGTTGCCATGAATTGCGAAAGATGTTCTGGTCAAATGACCTACGAGAATTTTTACGGTTGGGAATCCACTGCGGTTTGGTTTTATCCGGGCTGGCGCTGTATTCACTGCGGAGAAGTGGTAGATTCGGTCATTTATCTAAATCGCCGCCTCAATAGCCAACATTTTTGGGCAGACGAAGAAACGCAAAAAGGAAAGTCGTCCGTTCCCTTTGAAGCGGCACAGCCAGTGCTCGCTTTAGGTGATGGAAGTGAAATGGATCGCTTTGCATTGGCGTCTGTTGGAAATGAAGCCGAAGACGATTTTTAGTCTGGGTGTAGGGGCAGGGCCTTGTGCCTGCCCCTGAATTTTAATCCCTGTAATAGACCCAGGGTTCTCTTTCGGCGTAGTAGCGTTCTTCTCTAAAATTAAGACGGCTACGCACTTCTGCGAACTTTTTCTTTTGAAGCTTCGCGGCCAGATCGGAAAGGGCTTCCTCTATGGTGGGGTACTCGCTAGATTCAATGGCAAACCCCTCATAGCGAAACGAGCCTTTGTAGCCGCTTTCGTCTACGTCTATTTTCGCGTCTCGACTAAACATTCTTCCGGTGGGGTCTACCCCCTCTAACTGGTGTACTTCAAACATCATTTCAAATCTCCTTGTTCTTAATCGTGTAACGATTCTGCCAAAAAATTCCAAAAAAATCAAGACAACACTTAAAGCCTTATCTTTCCCTCATTTGACATAAAAAAAATAAAAGCCTAAAAATGTTCCTATGACAGAGGAAGAAAAAAGGCTTTCTGAAGACCGAGAAAAGACGGTGCATTGGCGGCAATGGGGGCCTTACCTTTCAGAACGGCAATGGGGGACCGTTCGGGAAGATTATAGTGCCGCAGGCAATGCTTGGGACTACTTTACACACGATCAGGCCCGATCCCGCGCCTACCGTTGGGGAGAAGACGGCCTTGCAGGAATTTCAGATAACCATCAAAGGCTCTGCTTTGCACTCGCACTTTGGAACGGGAAAGACGCCTATCTCAAGGAACGACTTTTTGGCCTCACCGGGAATCAGGGAAACCACGGTGAAGATGTCAAAGAATATTACTATTATTTGGACAACACGCCAACCCATTCCTACATGAAATTTCTCTATAAGTATCCGCAGGGCGCCTATCCTTATGATCGGCTTGTGGAAGAGAGCCGCATACGCGACAGAACCAAACAGGAATTTGAACTCATTGATACCGGCCTTTTTGATCAGGATCGGTATTTTGATATTTTCGTTGAATACGCAAAACAGGCATCAAACGATATTTTAATTGATATCACGGTATACAACCGCGGCCCGGAATCTCACATCTTGCATCTTTTGCCGACACTTTGGTTTCGCAATACTTGGGGGCATGACCCCGATAGTGAAAAACCCTGCCTAAAAGTCCTGCGCGAGGATTCAGAGATCGCCACGATCGGGGTCAGTCATGCTACGTTGGGCCAAATGGAACTCCATTGCGAAAAACCAAATGCGCTGCTCTTTACGGAAAACGAGACCAATTATAAACGTCTTTTTGGAACGCCCAATGGTACTGCTTACCTAAAAGATGGGATCAATGACCTGATCGTTATGGGGAAAAAGGAGTGTGTGAATCCTGAACGAACAGGCACAAAGGCCTCGGCACATTATCTTCTGAATGTTGATAGTGGGGGGATGAAGCGAGTGCGTCTTCGTTTAACCGAGCATGGCAATACCGAAGACCCATTTGGCAAGGCCTTTGACGAAATTTTTCAAACACGGAAACAGGAAGCCGATGCGTTCTATCAGGGAATCATGCCCGAAGGATTAAGCGATGAATTACAGGCTGTGCAGAGGCAGGCATTTGCAGGAATGCTTTGGAGTAAGCAATTTTATCACTATGTCGTTGAAGACTGGCTCAAAGGGGATCATGGAGCGCCACCGCTGCCCGTCGAACGAAAGCATGGCAGAAACGCAACCTGGGTTCACCTATACAATGACGATATTATTTCTATGCCGGATAAATGGGAATACCCCTGGTATGCGTCTTGGGATTTGGCCTTTCATCTGATTCCTTTCGCGATGATTGATCCGGAATTTGCCAAAAGCCAGTTGGTCTTGCTCACCCGCGAATGGTATATGCATCCGAACGGACAGATTCCCGCTTACGAGTGGGATTTTGGGAATGTCAACCCGCCCGTGCACGCATGGGCCGCTTGGCGCATCTATAAGATGGATAAAAAGAAGACCGGAAAGGGGGACACCTATTTTCTGGAACGGGTCTTCCAAAAACTACTATTTAATTTTACATGGTGGGTGAATCGCAAAGATACCGATGGAAGCAACATTTTCGAGGGCGGGTTTTTGGGCATGGATAACATTGGCGTTTTTGATCGCAATATGAAATTTCCATCAGGAGGACGGGTCGAACAGTCTGACGGAACAAGCTGGATGGGGATGTACTGTTTGAATATGTTGACAATCTCGCTGGAGCTGGCCAAAACCAATCCAAGCTATGAAGATATTGCCAGTAAGTTTTTTGAACATTTTTTATACATTACACACGCCATGAATTCGTGGGGAGAAGAAGAATCGGGATTATGGGATGAGGAAGACGGTTTTTACTACGACACACTCCACCTGCCAGAGGGTGAACGCATGAGAATAAAACTGCGTTCTATGGTGGGCTTAATTCCGCTTTTTGCCGTTGAGACCATTGAGCCTGATCTATTAAACGCCTGTCCTGGATTTAAAAAACGACTGGAATGGTTCATTAAAAACCGGCCTGATCTTGCCAAGAATATCGCTTCTATGGAAGAGCCCGGCGTTGGAGAGCGGCGGATTCTCTCCATTGTGAGCCGCCATAAATTGCGGCGCATCTTGCACAGAATGCTGGATGAAACAAGATTTTTAAGCCCTTATGGCATTCGTTCCATGTCAAAATTTCACAAGAAGAATCCGTATATTTTCAATGTAGACGGGCAGACCACCCGCGTTGATTATGAACCGGCGGAATCCACCAGCGGCATGTTTGGCGGTAATTCAAATTGGCGGGGGCCGATCTGGTTTCCGCTGAACTACTTAATTATTGAGTCTCTGCAAAAATTTCACCATTATTTGGGACCAGAGTACAAAGTAGAATGTCCGGTAGGTTCAGGGAAGGATGCGACGCTCTGGGAGGTCGCGGCGGAGATTTCCAATCGGCTGGTACGAATTTTTATCAAAGACCGCCATCATCGAAAACCGCTCCACGGGGACACGGCAAAGTTTCAAACCGATCCGCACTTTAAAGACTACGTTCTTTTTTACGAATATTTTCATGGAGACAACGGGGCAGGTTTAGGCGCAAGCCACCAAACAGGCTGGACAGGCTTGGTTGCAAAGCTCATTGCACAGCACGGAGAATACGAGGTGCATAACAAGCCCACACGCGGTTAAAATAACGACGCTAAGTTGCATTTTATTGGGTAATTGGGGTAGGGTTTTCAGGGTAAAAACGAACAGGGGGAAAATGACCGAAAAAGAGACGCTGGACCTTCAATGTATTAATACCATTCGAACACTTTCGATGGATGCGGTTCAGGAGGCAAACTCTGGCCATCCGGGAACGCCTATGGCCATGGCGCCGGTCGCTTACTGCCTTTGGAATGAATTCTTACGATTTGATCCCGAAAACCCGATCTGGCCGAATCGAGATCGTTTTGTACTATCCGTCGGTCATGCCTCTATGTTGCTTTATTCCATGCTTCATCTTTGCGGGGTTAAGGCGGTTAATGCTGATTATGAAACCCTGGGCGCGCCAACAGTAACACTGGAAGATATCAAGCGGTTCCGACAGCTAGACAGCAAATGTCCCGGCCATCCGGAATATAGATGGACGTCCGGCGTGGAGGTTACAACAGGGCCGTTGGGTCAAGGGGTGGCTGCGAGTGTTGGCATGGCCATCGCCTCCCAATGGATGGCGAACTATTTTAATCGGCCTGACTTTGAGATGTTTAATTATAACATCTACGCGCTCTGTGGCGATGGCTGTATGATGGAAGGGGTTTCTTCCGAAGCCGCTTCATTGGCAGGCCATTTGGGGCTTTCTAATCTCTGCTGGATTTATGATAGCAATAAAATTACCATTGAGGGGGATACTGCGTTGGCATTTACGGAAGATGTCGCCGCCCGCTTTATCGCGTATGGCTGGAACGTTCTTCATGTGGGTGACGCAAACGACCTAACAACGCTTGCGCGTGCGATTAAAACCTTTCAATCAACAACAGATCGGCCTACTTTAATTATTGTGGAAAGCCATATTGCTTACGGCGCTCCCAATAAGCAAGATACCAGTGCCGCGCATGGGGAGCCGTTAGGAGAGGAAGAGATTCGCCTGACCAAGCGCGGGTATGGATGGCCGGAAGATCAGAAATTCTTTATTCCAGAATCTGTCACCCGCCATTTCCAGCAAGGCATGGGTCAGCGCGGGCAGGGCTTACACAAAGACTGGGAACAAAAACGTGTTGCCTATTCCCAAAAATATCCAAATCTTGCGGAAAGCCTTGTTCAGATGCAACAGCGTCAACTGCCGATAGGTTGGGATAAAGACCTCCCTGTTTTTCCAGCAGATACAAAAGGCCTTGCCAGCCGCGATTCCTCTGGATCGGTGTTAAACCTTTTGGGCAAAAATATACCGTGGCTTATGGGAGGCTCGGCCGATCTTTCTCCTTCTACAAAAACCCGTATGACATTTGAAGGGGTCGGGGATTTCACCGCGAAAGATCGTTCGGGTCGAAACCTGCATTTTGGGGTGCGAGAGCATGCCATGGGAGCAATTTTAAATGGGATGGCGCTTTCAAAGGTTCGCCCTTATGGATCGGGCTTTTTAATTTTTAGCGACTATATGCGGCCGACATTAAGGCTTTCTGCCCTGATGGAGATTCCGACTATTTTTATCTTTACCCACGACTCCATTGGTGTCGGCGAGGATGGGCCAACGCATCAACCGATTGAACAGATCGCTTCCCTGCGAGCCATTCCGGGGCTCATTACCATTCGTCCAGCCGATGCCAACGAGGTGGTTGCGGCATGGCGGTTTATTATGCGTTTACGACACGAGCCTGTTGCGTTGATCTTAAGCCGTCAGGCCCTTCCAACACTCGATCGTTCTGTCTTTGCGCCAGCGTCTAGCCTGGCTCAAGGGGCGTATGTTTTAGTGGATGCCCCTGATGGAAAGCCTGATGTTTTGTTGCTTGCAACGGGGAGCGAGGTTTCTCTCTGTGTAGAGGCTTATGAAAAATTAAAGCTGTTAGGAATAAAGGCACGGGTCATTAGTATGCCGTCGTGGGAACTGTTTGAACAACAGCCGTTGGCCTATCGCCAAAGCGTTATTCCACCGAATGTAAAGGCGCGCGTCTCGGTTGAATTTGCATCAACATTTGGTTGGGCAAGATATGTGGGAGAAGAAGGTTGTACGATTGGCATGACCACCTTTGGGGCTTCTGCCCCCCTAAAATCGTTGGCCAAACATTTTGGATTCGCCGCAGAAAACATTGTGGCCACGGTACTAAAATATCTTAGTACTAAAATATCTTAAAAACATTAGCGAGTGAAGGAGTAAGTCATGAACCCATTGGTTGCGCTACAACAACAAGGACAAAGCCCTTGGTACGATTATATTCGCCGCGGTCTTATTACCTCCGGGGAGCTTTCCGGCATGGTAGAAAAAGACGGTCTTTTGGGTGTGACCTCCAATCCATCTATTTTTGAGAAGGCCATTGGTGGGAGCGCGGACTACGATGTCCAATTTAAAGAGGTTGCAACTGGGGTTACTGGGGTTAAGGAAATTTATGAGGCATTGGTCATCTGTGATATTCAACAAGCGTGCGATATTCTCCTTCCCGTCTATGAAAAAGCAAACGGTAGCGACGGCTTTGTGAGCTTGGAAGTCTCGCCCGATCTGGCTTATGACACAAAGGGAACCATTGCGGAGGCGCTCCGTCTTCATCAGGCTGTGAATCGCAAAAATGTCATGATAAAAGTTCCTGCCACAGAACAAGGCTTTCCAGCCATTGCATATCTTCTGGGAGAGGGGTTGAGCATTAACATTACCCTGCTCTTTGGAATAGAGGCGTACGAAAAGGTTGCGCGTGCCTATATTTCTGCCTTAACAAAACGGGCCGAGGCAAAACTTCCAATCGCGCATATTGCTTCGGTGGCTAGTTTTTTTATTAGCCGCATTGATAGTCTTGTGGACGCAAACTTAGCCGCCGCGCGCGCAAAAACAACAGACCCTAAGCTTCATGAAATGTTGACAAGCCTAACGAGCAAAGTCGCTATTGCCAATGCCAGACTCGCTTACGCAAAATATCAGGCACTGTTTGAGTCACCTGTTTTTGAAAGCCTTGCCAAACAGGGGGCGCAGGTTCAGCGATTGCTTTGGGCCAGCACCGGCACCAAAGACCCCCGCCTCCCAGACACCTATTATGTGGAGGGGTTGGTTGCGCCCAACACGGTGAATACCCTGCCCGCAGTAACATTTAATGCTTATAAAGATCACGGAAAGCCATCTGATCGCTTTATGGCTGGGCTTGAAGATGCAAAAGAGCAGATGGCCCTGCTTGCCAAGTGTGGGATTGATATCAATGAGATCACGCAAAAACTTTTGGTTGATGGGGTCGCTTTGTTTGCGAATGCGTTTGATCAGTTGATGGGAACCATTAGCATAAAACGAAAAGAACTCCTTGGTGAAAAGCTCAACCGTCAAACGTATGCGTTGGGGTCGTTTGCCTCTTCCGTGGAAGATCGCCTCAATACTATGCGTCAAAGCGGATTTGTTAAGCAGTTCTGGAGTAAAAATCCAAATCTGTGGCATAAAGATCCTGTCCATCATAAGATCATTGAGGGCGCGATGGGCTGGCTCCATATTTCCGAACAAGAGGTGCATCAGGTCTCTCGGATCAAGTCATTTGTACAAACCGTTCAGGCGGAAGGATTTCTACATGTTGTCCTTTTGGGAATGGGGGGAAGCAGTTTGGCCCCGGAGGTTATGCAATTGACCTTTGGGGCAACGTGCCCTGCGGGTGTTGTCCCCGGATTTCCAGAGTTGCACGTTCTGGATAGTACGGTTCCCGCGCAGATCAGGGCGATTGAAGCGCAAATTGATTTGAGCAAAACCCTTTTTGTCGTTTCCAGTAAGTCTGGATCAACAATTGAGCCGTTGGTCTTTTATCAATACTTCTTCGATAAGGTCAAAAAAATAAAAGGGGATCAAGCCGGACAGCATTTTATCGCCATTACCGATCCTGCTTCGTTGCTTGAGCAAATCGCGAAGAAGAACAATTTTCGAGAGATATTCCCGGGAGTGCCAGAAATTGGCGGACGCTATTCTGCCCTTTCCAATTTTGGGATGGTGCCCGGCGCATTGATGGGCGTGGATATTAAAACCCTCCTTTGCCGGGCCGAACGAATGCGTCACAGTTGTGATCCATCTGTGCCTCCGCAAGAAAATCCCGGCATAAGGCTAGGGGTTATTATGGGAGAGTTGGCGTTACAGGGAAAAGATAAAATTACATTTATCACCTCAAAAACAGTCAAAAGTCTTGGTGCGTGGCTAGAGCAACTTATTGCGGAATCCACCGGAAAGGAAGGGCGCGGCATTACGCCGATTGATGATGAACCCGCAGGGACGGTTGCCGCTTATGGGCAAGATCGTTTGTTTGTCTATATTCGCGATGTTCATGCGGTAGATTTGGAGCAGGACAATTTGATAGAAGCATTGCAATCTGCCGGGCATCCGGTGGCGCGAATTGATCTATCGGACATTATCAATATCGGGGAGGAGTTTTTTCTCTGGGAGGTTGCAACGGCCGTAGCGGGAACCATTCTGGGAATCAATGCGTTTGATCAGCCGAATGTGCAAGAGAGCAAGAATTACACAAACGGATTCCTAGACGAGTATAAAAAAACAGGGCAGATTAAGGAAGATGCCCCGGCCGTTATTGTGGATCAATTTAAAATCTGGGGGGATGCTGGCTTAGGGCTTTCTGCAGGGGTGTCGCTAGAGTCTGTGCTATCCAATCATTTTAATCGGATCAAAGCGGGAGATTATGTCGCGATCAATGCCTATCTGCAACGCACTGACGATATTTACCAAACCTTGCAGACTATTCGGACAGGGATACGCGACAAGAAGCAGTCTGCAACCACATTGGGTTTTGGCCCACGATTTCTTCATTCAACGGGGCAGTTGCACAAAGGGGGGCCGAACACGGGGGTATTTTTACAGATTACGGCAGACCACCAGGAAGACCTCGTAATTCCGGGAGAGGCTTTCACGTTTGGAACCCTTGTGGGGGCACAAGCGCTGGGGGATTACACCTGCCTCATCAAACGCGACCGCAGGGTTATTCGTGTTCATATTACAGGGAATCTAAACGAGGGGTTAAGTCATTTGAAGAAGGCAATTGAAGCAGCGATATAGGTAAGAAATTGTGAGGCAATGCCGATTTTTGTCATTTCGACGAACGAAGCGAGGAGAAATCTTACATAGAAATTAAAGATTTCTCGCTGCGCTCGAAATGACAAGGCTTTGTATTTCTTCACAAACTCACAGTCATTTAAAAAAAGGAGGATGCCATGGAATTAGGATTTATTGGTTTAGGGAAAATGGGCATGAATATGGTAAAGCGGTTGCAGAAGGATAAACATCGTGTGGTTGTTTATGACCGAACGGGCGATCTTGTGAAGGAGGCCGAGAAGGAGGGATGTATCGCATCGTCTTCCTTATCAGACATGGTCTCAAAACTCACAACACCACGCACCGTTTGGGTGATGGTTCCTTCTGGCCAAGCCACCGAGGAAACGATAGCCGCAGTGGCCGACCTTTTAGAGCCAGATGACATTATTGTGGATGGCGGCAACAGTAAGTTCCATGATGATGTTCGTCGTGCGCCCGAATTAAAACAAAAGGGAATTCATTATCTAGATGTCGGAACCAGTGGCGGAATTTGGGGGCTTAAATTGGGATATTGCATGATGGTCGGGGGAGAAGCTCCGATTGTAAAACGCTTGGAACCAGTCCTAACGACGCTTGCGCCAAAAGAGGGTTGGGAACATGTCGGGGCAAATGGCGCCGGCCATTACGTTAAAATGGTTCACAATGGCATTGAATATGCCATGATGCAGGGTTACGCCGAAGGCTTTGAGTTGATGTCAAAGAGTGAATACAAACTTGATCTGCCTAAAATTGCCGAACTATGGATGCACGGGAGTGTGGTGCGTTCATGGCTCCTAGAATTAACGGCAAGCGCCCTCGCAGATGATCCAACACTGTCGCATTTTAAGGGATACGTTCAGGATTCGGGCGAGGGCCGCTGGATGGTTATGGACGCCATTGATAAAGATGTTCCTGTCCCGACACTGACCGCAGCGCTGTTTACGCGATTTCGTTCTCGGCAACAAGAATCGTTTGCCGAAAAAACACTGGCCGCCATGCGCCACGCCTTCGGGGGGCACCGTGCCCCAGCGGGATAACAGCCCCCGCAGGCGGCGTTCCGCCTCGTTGGGGCTGTGAAGAATAGTGTGGTGTCCCATAAATGTATTCACAGGCCGTTCGTGGTGAGCTTGTCGAACCATGAGCGGGAAGTATAAATAGGTATTCGTATACACTACACAAAGAGACTTCTATGAAAGAAAGCGAAAATTTTTCTCATACCTATCCTTCCCTGCTGGTTATCTTTGGGGGGTCAGGCGATTTAGCGCGTCGGAAACTTATTCCGGCGATGTACAATCTATATCTTGACGGCCTTCTTCCAGAGGGTTCTGCGATATTGGGTCTGGGTCGAAAGCAGATGACCGATTCAGCATTTCGCGTGACTTTGCGAGAGGCAACAGAAAAATTCTCTCGACAGGCGATTGTAGAAGAAAAATGGGCCTTGTTTGAGAAATCAATTTATTATCTATCTGGCGAGATTGAAAAACAACAGCTCTATGAAGATATTTCCGAATTTTCAAAAAAACTTACAGGGGAACACAACCGCCTTTTTTATTTAGCCATCCCCCCCGCCTCTTTTTCTGCGGCCTGTTGCGGGCTTCGTGTTGCAGGTTTGGTTTCATCCAAAAATGAGTCCCCCTGTTCCCGCGTCATTGTTGAAAAGCCAATAGGGCACGATCTTGCGTCGGCCAAGGAAATCAATGACGTCATCGCCAATGTTTTTCACGAGTCGCAAATCTACCGCATTGATCATTACCTTGGCAAAGAAACCGTTCAAAATCTATTGGTGTTCCGATTTGCCAATAGTATTTTTGAGCCACTATGGAACCATCATCACATAGATCATATACAGATTACAGCGGCGGAAGAGGAAGGGGTTGGAACGCGGGCATCCTATTATGAAGGGGCGGGCGCGTTGCGCGATATGGTTCAGAATCATCTCCTGCAATTACTCTGTTTAGTCGCCATGGAGCCGCCCTGGTCGCTAGACGCCGATGTCGTTCGAGATGCGCGACTGGAAGTCTTACGTTGTTTGCGGCCGATTGTGGGGGAAGGGGTGAATCAATATACTGTCCGCGCCCAATATGGCCCTGCCACTATTAACGGGGCGGAAGTTCTGGGCTATCGCAACGAGACCTCCATTCCCGCAAACTCGACCACGGAGACCTTCGTGGCCATCAAGGCGTTTATTGATAATTGGAGATGGGCTGGCGTTCCATTCTATCTGCGCACTGGAAAGCGAATGAAAAAAAGGGCGACCGAGATTGCAGTTCAATTTAAATCGGTTCCAGAGGTTTTATTTAATGCAAACCGTGATTTGTCAGAGGATCCAAATTTACTGGTTTTGCGTATTCAGCCGGAAGAGGGCTTCTCTCTCCGCATGGTCTCCAAACGCCCCGGATCAAAGGTTCGTGTCGTTCCAGTTGACATGAACTTTCAGTATAATCAGGAATACGGGGGCGTATCTCCAGAGGCGTATGAGCGGCTTTTACTCGATGTCATGATCGGGGACGCGACCCTTTTTATGCGGCGGGATGCCGTTGAAGCGGCATGGAGTTGGGTAACCGATATTCTTACGGGATGGCAGAAACAAGGACAAAAAGAGCTTGTTCAATACCCGTCCGGAAGTTGGGGGCC
>CAYJXH010000020.1:0-2767 GCA_964373975.1 uncultured Nitrospirota bacterium
TTATTTTGGATACAATGTTGGTTGTAAAAATTATTCCGTTTGGAATTGGTGCTGGAACAAACGACTGCAACGCGTTACTGGTTGCAGGTATTGCTGGTCCAGCCGGCCAAAAAACACCGACCCTCGCAGTCGTAATTTTAGAGGCGCCAACATCCCCCCCCGGTATAAGCGCTATCCTTCCATTGGCCCCAGGGATTCCCAGTACGGGATCCGTAATCTGATTCTTCCAACTATTAAAATCAAATTTCTGCATACTGTTCGCTGGGACAAAGGCCGCTGTAGTCGTATCAATATTATTATACAATAAAAGATTGTCGCTATTTCTGCGTACCGACTCAATCATATATTCAACCGCCGCTGTCGCCTTCATGGTATTTGTGGCGGCCTTGCTTGATTGTAATACGGTTAGCTCCCCGCCCCCTATCGCCAAAAGACCTATGGCCAATAAGGTAACCGAAATCATAACTTCAATAAGGGTGAAACCGCTTTGTTTTCCTGATCTCTTCAATTGCATTTCCCTCTCCTTACATTATATCCCCAAGCGCTGAAACCGTGACATCTCGTGTCAACCCAAACCCATTCGTCAATGTGGTAACCTGGTTGCCTACACCGGCTGGCAAAGACCGTCTTCCAGAACTTAGAAATTCAATCGCCACAGGAGGCACTGCGAACGTAACGCCAGTCTTAAACTTTTGCACGGACTGGTCAAGGGGGGCAACCAAAGGAAATTTGATAACGATACAAGGGGGGGGAGGTGCAGGGAGCTGTTGTCCTGTTGGCGAAATAACGATTTCACAACTACCACTATCCAATATCCCATTTCCCCGCACTCCCCCGTCTCCCACACCTGTATCTAAAAATATCCCATACTGGTCATTGCCATTTGGATCCTTGAAAAATGCCACAGCCGTTGGCTGACCCGTGGCTATGGCTGTAATTCTGGCAATTTGTAAGGCACCTTTTAGATTCACCACGCCATTCTTTAAGTCGTCTTTTGCGACCCATTGCTGATAGTTCGGAATAGCAATCGCCGCCGAAACAGCAACAATGGCTATGGTAACCGCCATCTCAATTAGACTAAAGCCTTTTTCGTTCATTATGCTTAATACTATAGAGCAATAATAATGCCTAAATATAAATATGATAATTTACAATATGTTATGATAATTTGTGGGCAATTGCTCTTCTCTTTTTGGAAGTTGATAGGATATTGATTGTGTAATTGATTACATAGTTTTTTGTGTTCCAATAATGGGAACCACCAGCAAAACCCCTTTGAAAATTCCCTTTGCATAGTCCTGATTATACGTTATATTGACTTGCGAAACACCGTCCCCTTCAAAGCCTGATCCCGCGTAAAGCGCGCCATCCACCGAGAATTGATTGTCTAAAATCATTCTCCCTTGTGTATAGAAAAAACCGACAAGCCCCAGGCCCGGAAGTGTTTCTTGATCTCCCGCTATTTTTATATCTCCGGCAAAATAAAAATACCCTTTATAAGCCCCCTTGCCTATTTTAAGCGGGTTAAGACTTGTGTGGCTTTCCATAATATCAATAAAAACCAAGCCACTATTTTTATTCGCAAAAACAGCATCAAAAGTGCCTATATCAACGCCGTTCTCTATAAGATTCCCTTGTTGCGATAGAGCCAAATATCGCCCGTATCGTTTAACAAACCGCTTCACGTTACGCATCTGTTCATCTTGTTTTTCATCAATGGTCTCAGGGACCACCATGCCATTTGGTATTGGCGGCATTGGATTTTTTGAAAGCGCTATGGACATCCCTTTGCCAGAAACCGCCGTCACCTCAACAAGGCAGTTATCTTTATCTGATTGTCTGGAGGGGCTTTTGAACCGAAAATCTACCTTTTCTGCAATATCGTCTATAAAATAAGAGAAAACCTCTTCCCGCTCTTGATCGGTTTTAGTACAGGGGTTTTTAGAAAAAAAAGACACGTTTGGAGATTGTGCCGGATTATTAAACCATGCAAGTGTTTGTTCGATGGCCGATTCCGCTGTATAGGTATGGACAACCGCTTTATTAGACTCACTTGAAATCTGCATCTCGGTCGCCGCATTTTGAAGAATAAAAAATGCCAGACCACTCATCAATACAAGCAACATCATGGCTGTGAACAAGACAAACCCTCTTTCTGAAGTTATCCGATATTCTTGAGATAGATTTCTGAAATCCATTCGCGGTTTCCTCCATTTTCTATGCCTTTTGCCACAGGCTTTAAGGTTAAGAGCACTTTTCGAATCTTCATCCGTTCTCCCTGCGCTAATATACCCTTGGGCAAGGGGTTTCCGTTCTCATCAAAATAGGACAATCGAAATGACGCTATCCCCAATGCAAATTCTTGTAGGCTCCCGCCGCCAATCTCCCGATAGAGGGTATAAGGAATCTTGTTTTTTTTATGAGGCTTTTCCCCCATCCACTCATAACGAATTATCTTATCCTTTATAAAATGGAATGTGGTTTCAGACGCCTCAATAACTTGTTCCGCATTTTGAACTTCGTTTTGGAAAAAAGAGGTTGCGACACGCGATTCTTGCAACGATTCTGCAAACGCGCCTTGACGGACATAATCACGATGAAGAAAAGCAGTTAGACCGTAAAAAGAGGCCAGAATAACAAACGCAATGGAAAGAGAAAAGATAATCTCAATGAGGGTAAACCCACGATGATTAGACCGCATCTCTAGACTCCTCTATACTGTCTGTCTACCTGTCTTCCAGCTGTCTTTCCAGCGGCCCAACGAGGC
>CAYJXH010000020.1:2867-9975 GCA_964373975.1 uncultured Nitrospirota bacterium
TATTTTTTCTTGGCGCGAACGGTGTGTTTTTTGGGGCCTTTTCGCGTTCGTGCATTGGTGCGTGTTTGTTGGCCGCGTACTGGTAAGCCGCGCCGGTGGCGGATACCCCGATAGCACCCGATATCCATCAATCGCTTGATGTTCATGGATATCTCTCGGCGAAGATCCCCTTCCACACGCGTCCCTTTATCAACGGCCTCTCGAATCCGCAGAATCTCCTCTTCTTTGAGGTCTTTCACATGCGTGCCGGGATCAACAGCGGCTTCTTTCAAAAGCCTAAGCGCAGAAGCCCTGCCAATACCATAAACATACGTTAAGCCAATTTCAGCTCTTTTCTCGCGAGGTAAATCTACTCCAGCAATTCGTGCCATACTCTTTTTACCCTTTCCAAATGGGCAACCACAAGGATTGCCCCTACTTCAGACGATCCAAAACGGATCGCTTCTATCCCCCCACAGGCGACCAACGGGAGCCTATGTTGGCTGGGCGCCCTGCGCCCCCTAGCCTTGTCTTTGTTTATGCCGAGGGTTTTTACAAATAATGCGAAGTACCCCCTTTCGGCGAATCATTTTACACTTCGCACAAATCCCTTTTACCGATGAACGAACTTTCATTTTCCTCCTATTTTTTACTCACAGGGGGCCGCGCCCCTTCTCTGCCAAAACGATATGTGATTCGGCCTTTTGTTAAATCGTAAGGAGACAACTCAATTTTAACTTTATCCCCCGGAATGATCTTAATATAATGCATGCGAATCTTGCCAGAAATATGCGCCAGAACACAATGCCCATTCTCTAGCTCCACGCGAAACATCGCGTTTGGAAGTGTCTCTAAAATCTTCCCCTCTGTTTCAATGAGTTCTTCTTTTGCCATAGTCATCTAAAAAGCTATCTGTGTTCTAAAAAGCTATCTGCCCTAAATTTGAGACAAAATAACAGGCCCGTCTTGCGTAATGGCTACGGTGTGCTCAAAGTGAGCTGATAAAGAATGATCTAGCGTAACAGCCGTCCATTGATCTTCTAAAATCCTAACCTCGCTCTTTCCCATATTCACCATGGGCTCAATCGCCAAAACCATTCCTTCCCGCAACCTCGGCCCTTTTCCCGGCGGACCGAAATTAGGAACCTGCGGCTCCTCATGAAGATTGCGGCCAATGCCATGCCCCACAAAATCAGTCACAAGGGAATAGCCCTCGGCCTCTGCGCAGGTCTGCACTGCATGAGAGATATTAGACAGCCGCCCTCCCACCTTCGCCTCCCGAATCCCGGCATATAAAGATGCCTCGGCCACCCTAAGAAGCTTTTGCGTCGCAGGGGGGATATTTCCCACAGGAAGGGTCAGCGCGGCATCGCCATAAAAACCGCCAAAAATAACACCCAAATCTAATCCAACAATATCCCCGTCTTTCAGCACCCTTTTAGAAGGTATCCCATGCACCACCGCATCGTTAATAGAGACACATAGTGTTGCCGGAAAATTGCGATACCCCTTAAAAGCTGGAACACCTTTTTTTTTAATGATCAACTCTTCTGCTAAACGGTCTAACTCTTTTGTCGTGACACCCGCCTTAACGTTTTTTTTTAATTCTTGTAAAACCTCCGCCACAATTTTGCTTGCACTGGCAATCTTGGCAACCTCACCCTTCGATTTGAGAATAATCATTCCCATAGGTTTCAGGCTGTAATTTTAGATGTCATTGCCAAACAGACATCCTTGACCCGACGCGCAACATCCTCCATAGAATCACCCGCGTTAATGTGAGAGAGACAACCCTCTTTTTCATAATATTGAATTAAAGGGGCGGTTTCTTTTTGATAGACCAGCAAGCGTTCTTTGACCGTCTCCGCATTGTCATCTTTCCGCTGAATAAGGGGCAGACCGCAACCATCACAAACGCCCGCAACTTTTGAAGGAGAATACGCTATATGATAAATCTCATTGCATTGGGAACAGGTGCGTCTTCCGGCTATTCTTTCAACAAGCAATGCCTCGTTCAAGTAAAAATACAAGACCTGATTGATACGCTCCCCCATACCCGATAAGGCGTCCGCTTGTTCCTTTGTTCTTGGAAAGCCATCCAGAATAAATCCATTTTTCATATCGTCTTCTAAAAGCCTCGCCCGCACAATTCTAATCACCAAATCATCCGGCACAAGCCGCCCTGAATCTACATAAGATTTCGCTTCCTTACCTTCCGGCGTCCCCTTTAAAATAGAAGCACGCAACATATCACCGGTTGCAACTTGCGGGATATTACACTGCTTGGATAAGCGTTTTGCCTGTGTTCCCTTACCCACACCGGGGGCACCTAAAAAAACAAGACGCATTTTATGCCCCGCTACCTCTTCCCGTGATCTTCCCTTTTTTCAAAAATCCGTCGTAATTGCGGGAGAGCATCTGCGTTTCAATCTGCTGTGCGGTATCTAACCCTACGCCAATAATAATCAACAAAGACGTGCCTCCAAAGAAGAAGGGAACATTAAAGCGATAGATCAAAATTTCAGGCAGAACAGCCACTAAAGCCAAATAACCCGCGCCAACAAGTGTAATGCGTGTGAGTATTTTGTAGATATAATCAGAGGTTTTTGTTCCGGGACGAATGCCGGGAATAAACCCGCCATACTTTTTCATATTGTCCGCCATATCTACAGGATTTAAAACAACCGCCGTGTAGAAAAATGCAAAAAAGACAATTAAGAGCGTATAGAGCGTTGAATGAAAAAAAGTGCCCGGCGATAAATAGGCACCAATGGATTGCACCCACGGAACCGTAATAAACCCGGCCAAGGTTGCGGGAAACGCAATGAGCGACGAGGCGAAAATAGGGGGGATAACACCAGCCGTGTTAATCTTTAAAGGAATATGGGTAGACTGCCCGCCATAGACCCTTCGCCCAACCACACGACGCGCATACTGCACCGCAATTTTTCTTCGGCCAGACTCCAAAAAGACAACCGCAACGGTGACTAAAACCATTAGAATCAGCAGAACAATAATAAAAAAGATGTTGACTTCTCCCGCTTGAAAAAGCTGATAGGTATTAAAAATAGCCTCTGGAATCCCGGCCACAATGCCCGCAAAGATAATAAGCGAAATCCCATTTCCAATTCCCCGTTCTGTGATTTGCTCTCCCAGCCACATTAAAAAAGCGGTTCCGGCAGTAATCGTAATCATGGTCATGATCCGAAAACCCCAACCGGGGTTCTGCACAAAAATGCCGTCATTCATGCCTTCTAAGCCAATCGCAATGCCAATGGCCTGAATCAACCCAATGCCAATCGTTGCCAATCGGGTGTATTGTGTGATTTTCTTCCGCCCCTGCTCCCCTTCTTTCGCCAATTTTGACAAGGTTGGGATAACGACGGTGAGAAGCTGAATGATAATAGACGCCGAGATATACGGCATGATTCCGAGGGAGAAAATGCTTAAACGGGAAAGAGCGCCTCCTGAAAAGATATTCAGGAATCCCATGAGCGCGCCCCCCTTGTCGGTCAAAAACGTTCGAAGGGCTTCGTTATTAATCCCCGGGGTTGGGATATAAGCACCCACGCGAAAAATAGCCAGCATGACGGCGGTGAAGAATATCCTTTGCCGAAGTTCAGCAATTTTTAAGATATTCCGAATACTCGTTATAAATCGCTCAAACACACTATTCCGTTCATTGCGCCATTCATTAGGCTACCTGCATTAGGCTACCTGCATTAGGCTACCGATAGAAGTTCTACTTTTCCCCCAGCAGACTCGATTTTTTTAATAGCCTGCGCGCTAAATTTATGGGCAGAAAGAAAAAGCGGCTTGGTCAAAATGCCCTCCGCTAAAATCTTAACTTCTCCCTTTTTAACAATCCCAGCGTCTTCCAATACCTTGGGATTGATAACCGCATTAGCGTCAAACCGATTGAGTTGTTTTAAATTGACGATTTCATACTCTTTTTTGAAAATAGAACGGAACCCCCGCTTTGGAACACGCCGAATAAGCGGCTGTTGCCCACCCTCAAAACCGGGGCCTTTGGTTCCGCCAGAACGCGCCGCTTGCCCCTTATGGCCTTTCGTAGAGGTCTTCCCATGTCCAGAACCCGGACCCCGACCAATTCGCTTCTCTTTCTTTTTCGCCCCTTTTGCTGGGTGTAAATCTGTAATCTTCACGATGAAACCTCCGCAGGGGTCGTTACGCTAACCACTTCCACAAGATGACAAATTTTATTGGCCATCCCTCGAATCTCTGGCGTGTCTAGTAAAATAACCGTTTTATTCATTTTTGTCAGACCCAAACCCAAGGCCACCAAGCGGTGTTTTTTCGGCCTCCCAATACAACTTCTTCGTAATGTAATTGCTATCTGCTTCATTTTAATCCAGTAAGACTGCGGGGGCATGCCGCATTTGTATTGCAACTTCCCGATGTTTTAATTTAGATAATCCGTTCAACGTGGCACGAACCAAGTTACACGGATTTCCGCTTCCCAAAGACTTACACAATATATTGGTGATCCCAACAACTTCCATCACCGCACGCATCGCCCCGCCAGCAATAATACCCGTCCCTTCAGAAGCAGGCTTCAACAATACATCTTCTGCGCCATAATGGCCAATGACTTCAAATGGAATCGAGCTGTTCGTCCTTGGAATGGAGACCATGTTTTTCTTGGCGTTTTCAATGGCCTTTCGAATGGCCTCTGGAACTTCAGCCGCCTTGCCTTGCCCCATCCCAACCATCTCTTTCTGATCTCCAACAACAACAATGGCCGCAAAGGAAAACCGCTTACCCCCCTTCACCGTCTTAGCACAACGATTGATAAAAACAATTTTATCCTTTAGCCCCGACCCATCATCCATTCTTTTATTACTTTGCATACTTTATTTTGTCCTTTGCTTTTTTTTAAAACAGCAATCCCTTTTTTAAAACACCAATCCGCCGGCACGCGCCGCTTCGGCCAATGCCTTTACGCGTCCATGATAGAGATAGCCTCCCCGATCAAAAACAACCTTTTCAATATTGGCCGCCCTTGCAAGCTTTGCAATGTTTTCTCCGACTGCTTTTGCCCAATCGGATTTCGACGCTGACGCGCCAACAGATTCAAGAGACTGCGACCCTTGCGAATTGAGCGAAGAGGACGCCACCAATGTCTTTCCAGAAAGATCATCAATGATTTGGGCGTAAACGTGATTGAGACTGCGATAAACAGAAAGCCTCGGACGATCAGGCATTCCGTAGATAGCCCTCCGAACCCTTTTATGCCTTCTAACCCTTGCGATAACTTTATTGGACGTACTCATTTACTTCTTCCCTGCTTTCCCTTCTTTACGGATAATCTGCTCGCCTTTGTATTTAATCCCCTTGCCTTTATAAGGCTCCGGCTTTCTATAGGCACGAATTTTCGATGCAACTTGCCCCACAAGATATTTATCAGTTCCTTTGATAGATAAAACAGTATTTTTTTCAACCGACGCGTCAATCCCTTTAGGGAGTTCAAAGACAATTGGATGCGAAAAGCCTAAATTAAGCGTTATATTTCTTCCGACAACCGCCGCTTTATATCCCACACCCGTAATCTCTAAAATCTTCTCATATCCTGCCGTGGTTCCAACAACAGCATTATAAATTTCATTGCGAATTAAGCCATGCAACGACCGATCTGCGCGGTCGTCTGTCGCACGCGTTATCATTACTTCTTTGTCTGTTATGGCAACGGCCAACGCCGACGGCAATGGAATGAATTGCTCACCCTTAGGGCCTTTTATAAAGACCTTGTTATCTTTAAGGGAAATCTTGACCCCTTCAGGAACAGAAATTAATTTTCGACCGACACGGGACATCGCTTCCTTTCTTTACTTTCCAAACGGTTTGACAACAAAAGGAGGATTATAAGGAATCAGCTCTATATTGTCAAGGAAATGCGCTGAAAATCTTAGAAATAATCTTTGCATTAAAAAAAATTTATCTTTTTTATAAAATAAATAGAACATTTCCTTTTTTTTATGATATAGTCCGTACCCATGGAACGAGAGATATTACTTTCTATTCTTGATCATGCCGTCGAACAGAAATGTTCCGATATTCATATCAAGGCCGGCTACCCTCCTTTTTTTAGAATTAATGGCTTCTTGGTCCCCGTCTCAAAAACACATCTCACGGCAAATGATACCCTCTCTATTGCAAACTACCTCTTAGAAGATCGCGGACTTGCTTTGGTCCAAAAGGCAAATACCCTTTACTTAAACGATCTGTCCCGCAATACGTTTGATATTTTTACAGATGTAGACACCTCCTATGAAATTCCAAGCCTAACGCGGTTTCGGACCAATATCTATAAGAGTCGCGGAACGGCTGGCATTGCCATGCGGGTTATTCCTCATGAGGTGAAGGGGTTTTTCGATTTAAACCTTCCAGAAAGCATTGAGAAAATTGCAGGGCTTCGCCGCGGACTTATTTTGGTATCAGGCCCTACCGGCATGGGGAAATCAACAACGATAGCCTCGATACTCGAAAACATCAATAAAGGACGCACCGACCATATTCTCACCATTGAAGACCCCATTGAATTTGTCTTACAGCCAAAGCAATCTGTGGTAACCCAAAGAGAAATTCCCACAGACACGCAATCTTTTACCGAGGCCATTCGAGGGGCCATGCGTCAAAACCCGGATGTTCTTATGATTGGCGAAATGCGAAATGCAGATACGGCGGAGATTGCATTAAAGGCTTCTGAAACAGGCCATTTGGTTATCTCTTCTTTACACACCTCTTCTGCGGTTCAAACCATCAGTCGGTTTGTTTCTTTTTTTGATCCTTCTCAACAGCCCATCGTTCGACTTCGCTTGGCAGATAACCTCATGGCCGTTATTTCATTAAGGCTTCTGCCTCGAATGGATAAGTCGGGACTCATTCCTGCCGTCGAAATTTTAAGGGCAACGCGAACGATTCAGGAATGTATGAAGTCGCCCGAAAGAAATGCTGAAATTTTATCGCACATGGCCAGAGGACGCGATTTTGGAATGCAGACATTCGATCAGCATCTTATTGAATTAATCCAATCGAAAAAAATATCAAAAGATGTCGGCCTCGCCGCCGCCACTAGCCCCTCCGACATGGAACGAGAAATAGAATTCGG
>CAYJXH010000020.1:10075-12626 GCA_964373975.1 uncultured Nitrospirota bacterium
AGAGGAACGCTCGTAATGCTCACCGGGTTGTACGCGAGACGTGGGCCATTTTCATTGTAATAAGCCAGCGTGTGTTTTAACCAGTTTATATCGTCTCTTTCTTTAAAGTCCGAACGAAAGTGCGCGCCGCGTGACTCTTCCCGATTGATTGCCCCTGCCGCAATCACTTGCGCAAGATCAATAACAGAGTAAAGCTGTAACGCCTCGATCAACTCCATATTAAACACCTTTCCGTGATCATCAAGCGCCAAGGGGGAGATTCGCGGCAATAGGTCTAAAATCTTTCTCATGCCTTCATTCATTCGAGTCTGATCTCGAACGATTCCAAAATGATCCGACATAATCGTTCCGATCTCTTTCCAAATCGTTCCGATTCTTTCCCCTTTGGAGGAAGTTCGTATCGCGTTGATTCGATCTTTTTCCGCTTCTAATTCCTTCCCTGAAATCACGATCTGTTTTGTTTTATGAGCAAACAAAGAGGAGGATTCGCCTGTTCGTCTGCCATAGGTAATGGTCTCCATCAGGGCATTTCCACCTAAGCGATTCGCACCATGAATTGAAACAGAAGCGCACTCCCCTGCCGCATACAGTCCGGGTAGAGCGGTCGCGCCATAGATATCGGTCTTAATGCCTCCCATGCTGTAATGAACACCGGGGGTCACAGGAAGCGGGGCCTCGGACAAATCAACCCCTGCGTAAATTTGCGCCGCCTCCATTATCTGTGGGAGCTTTGTAAGAATTGTTTTTTTACCTAAATGCCTAAGGTCTAGCATGACGCACCCGTCGGACCCGCGCCCTTCCATAATCTCTTGATACGCGGCGCGAGAGACCACATCGCGCGAGGCCAACTCCAACATATTAGGCGCATATTTCTGCATAAACCGCTCCCCGCGCGAATTATAGAGGTAGCCCCCTTCGCCCCTCGCCGCTTCTGAAATTAAAATGCCGGTCTCTTTTAACGTGGTGGGATGAATCTGGATAAATTCCATATCCTGCAAAGGAACCCCCGCGCGATAGGCCAATGCCATGCCATCGCCAGTATTGATCAGGCCGTTGGTCGAGACACTATAAACGCGGCCACATCCCCCGGTCGCAAGAATAACCGCTTTGGCGCCAATAGAAGAAATCTCACCGTCTCTTATATTTAATACGTTTACGCCGCAACAATGGCCCTCTTTTACAATTAAGGAGGTGACATACCATTCTTCGTAGACAATGGCGTCTCGTTTTAGGAGCTGTTCATAGAGAAGATGCACCAGCGCGTGGCCGGTTCGATCTGCGACATAGCAGGTGCGCGGCAATCCCATTCCGCCGAAATT
Source organism: uncultured Nitrospirota bacterium (assembly GCA_964373975.1). Lineage (GTDB taxonomy): Bacteria > Nitrospirota > Nitrospiria > SBBL01 > SBBA01 > JACPZM01. The sequence goes on from CAYJXH010000020.1 coordinate 11,395, forward strand.
TCGCTGTGCAATTCCCCCGATGTCGTTTCTGGAAAAAAGCGCGCCCATCCGTTCCAATGTCATGATATCGCCCGGGGCCTCGCGACAGAGAATTTCAATAGCAGGTTGATCGCCCAGCCAATCGCTCCCTTTGACGGTGTCGTACATGTGGGCAGACCAAGAATCTTCAGGGGAAATCGCCGCGTTAATGCCGCCCTCCGCCGCAACGGAATGGCTCCGCACCGGATGCACCTTGGAAATCACACCTAGGTTGAGAGTAGATGAAACAGCAACAGCGGCGCGCATTCCAGCTAAGCCAGCACCGACTATGAGAACATCATGATAGATCATTTATGCATGCGAAATGGGCGCACACTCAGAGTTTGTGAAGAAATTTATTTTTGTCATTTCGACGAGCGAAGCGAGGAGAAATCTTTCTTGGGAATACAAGAAGTTAAAGATTTCTCGCTGCGCTCGAAATGACAAAATTTTAGATTTATTCACAGGCCCTTTGCACACATTAGCGGTTGGGCTGTGGCGTATAACGAAGATACGGTTTTACGGCCCGATGTCCTTTTGGAAATTTTTGGGGGATATCCGCATCGGCAACGGCAGGGACAATAATACAGTCTTCCCCATCTTTCCAATTGACGGGTGTTGCCACCTGATATTTTGCCGTCAACTGCATGGAGTCTACAACCCGCAAAATTTCATCGAAGTTGCGTCCGGTAGACATAGGATAGGTCAGCATCAACTTGATTTTCTTGTCGGGGCCAATCACAAAAACAGACCGCACCGTGGCGTTGGTAACCGCAGTTCGTCCTTGAAAATTGCCCGGCTCCTCCGCAGGCAACATATTATAAAGCTTTGCGATTGCAAGTTCCGTGTCGCCAATCATTGGATAATTCACAACATGACCCTGCGTCTCGGCAATATCAATCGCCCATTTGGCATGGGCATCCACAGGATCAATACTCAAACCAATTACTTTGCAATTTCTTTTTGCAAATTCGGGTTGCAGTCCTGCCATATATCCTAACTCGGTTGTGCAGACAGGCGTAAAATCTTTTGGATGAGAAAAGAGTATTGCCCAACCGTCTCCAATCCACTCGTGAAAACTAATTTTGCCTTGCGTTGTATCCGCATTAAAATCAGGTGCTATATCATTGATCCGTAACATTGATGACCCTCCCTATTGTTATTGTTAAATTGAGCGCGTTCTTACGCTCGGAATTATAATAACCCCGCAATAA
>CAYJXH010000021.1:0-1732 GCA_964373975.1 uncultured Nitrospirota bacterium
AACTCCCATTTTGCAAGCGGCGCGGTTCTCATTGACCGCATTGTTGCCACCGTGAATCAAGAGGTCGTCACAGAAAGTGACCTGCAGGCGGAAGCCCATCTCGGAGAACCGGTTTCCAGAGAACAATTGTTAAAACAGGTCATTGAAAATAAGATTATTCTACAAGCGGCAGAAAGAGAGGGGGTGCGTCTTTCTCCTTCGGAGTTCGAGGAGGCATTGCAAGACCTTCAGATGCGCAACCGGTTTGCAACAAGAGAAGCGTTTCGTCAGGAGGTGATCGGGGCTTCTATGTCATGGGAGAAGTACATTGCCGATTTAAAGGTACAGATAACAATGATGAAGCTGATGCGGCGTGAGATAGAGCCGGATTTGTTCGTGACAGAGGCGGAGATAAAACTTTTCTATGACAACAATTCAAAAAAGTTGCAACGCGAACAGATTAAGATAAAACAGATATTGTTTCCGATCCCGAAAGACGCAACGAGCGAGGCAATCGAAGTCATTCTAAAAAATGCCAAACAGGCAGAAGTTGCAATGAAGAATGGAACCTCCTTTGAGCAGATGGCGTTAGATGTAATCCCTAACGGCGGAGGGGCTTCTGAACTGGGACTTTTTAAAAAGGGGGAATTGTCGCCAGAGATAGACCGGATTGTTTTTAATTTGGGAAGTGGTGAGATAAGCGAAAGGGTACAGACCCCAATCGGTTTTCATATTTTTAAAGTAACAGATAAAATTAGCGCGATGGCATCCTTAGAAGAAGCCCATTCAGAGATTTCAGAATTCCTTCTTAGAGAAAAGAGAGAAACGCAATCACGCGCATGGTTAAACGGAATAAAAAAACGTGCCGTCGTCGAGATAAAATAGGGAAGAGACCCTACCCCTTCGCGGGTTGAAACCGTTTTAGGCGTAATGCGTTTGTTGTGACGCAGACGGATGAGAGGGCCATGGCCAAAGAGGCCATGATCGGTGAAAGCCTTATTCCAAAGAATGGATAGAGCGCGCCTGCGGCAACCGGAATGAGAAAAAGATTATAGATAAAAGCAAAAAAAAGATTTTGTTTCATGTTTTGTAACGTGGCTTTTGAAAGAGAGAGGGCAGTCAAAATGCCATTGAGGTTTCCGCCTACCAATGTAATATCAGACGCGGCCATGGCAATATCAGTACCGGCACCCATGGCAATGCCCCAATCGGCTTGCGCCAGTGCTGGGGCATCATTGATCCCATCTCCCACCATGGCAACACGCGCACCTTGCGCTTGCAACGCCTTGACCAAGGCCACCTTTTGATCGGGAAGCGCCCCGGCTGTTAGATTTGAAATGGCACATTTGCGGCCAATTGTTTCTGCAACAGCTTGCCTATCACCCGTTACAAGATGGACGTTAATGCCCATTTTATGTAGCCGCGAAACAACCTGTTCTGCCTCCTCCTTGATTGTATCTGCAATGGCGATTACACCCACACAAACGCGATTGACCGCGACAAAGAGCGTGGTCTGTCCTGCTTCTGCAAAGGCATTGCCTTCTTTTTCAAATGCCGAACAGGTGACACTATTCTCGGAAAGCCACCTTGCCGTTCCCACCAAAACTTCCGCAGGCGGCGTTTCGCCCTTCCCCGAAACATTCGCGAAAATCCCACCGCCGGGGGTTGCCTTAAATTGTTCTGGGGTCGCAAGGAGAATCTCTTCTGCTTTGGCCGCTTTGATGACTGCTTGAGCCAATGGATGCTCGGAGCC
>CAYJXH010000021.1:1832-5258 GCA_964373975.1 uncultured Nitrospirota bacterium
GTCAGCGTGCCGGTTTTATCAAAAAGGATTGTATCTATCTTCTCTCCCTTTGCCAACGCCTCCCCATTGCGAATTAAAACGCCCCACTGCGCGCCTTTGCCAATACCCACCATCACAGACATCGGAACCGCAAGGCCAATGGCACAAGGGCAAGCGACAATCAACACGGAAACGGCAACGAGCATGGCCTCTGAAACGGAAGGCCCCCAAAAAAACCATGCCGCGAAGGAGACGAATGCAATCGCAAATACGACGGGAACAAAGTAGGCCGCAACCTGATCCGCCAATTTTGCTAATGCCGGTTTTTCTGAAAGTGCCCCTTCCACCATTTTGATCATTTGGAAAAGAACGGTTTTTTGACCTACCTGCAAAGTCAGAATGGTTAGGCTCCCAGTCTGATTTTGTGTGCCGCCCATTACCTTGTCGCCCTCTTTTTTATCAACCGGAATGCTCTCTCCTGTCATCATTGATTCATCCACAAAACCATATCCTTCAATAACCGCTCCATCAACAGGAATTTTCTCGCCCGGCTTTACGCGAAGATATTGCCCCGGTTTTATACCGGCAATCGGAACCTCTCTTTCTTCGCCATTCTCTAACAGGTGGGCGGTTTTTGATTGCATCTCCATTAAAGCAAAAATTGCCGTAGACGCCTTTTTGCGAGATCGTTCTTCAAGTGTTTTTCCCATGAGAATCAGCGTAATAATGGTTGCAGATGTATCGTAGTAGATCAGAGAAGCATCTCCAAAGAATGTATTAAAAGCGCTGTAGAAATAGGCCGCGGAGGTGGAGACGGCGATCAGCGTATTCATGTCGGAGGTTTTTTGTAGGAAGGCTTTGTATGTCCCTTTATAAAATTGCGCGCCGATCCAAAACTGTATTGGTGTGGCCAATAAAAACTGGAGAAAAACATGATTCGAATGCATCAGTCCCCAGAGTGGAAGCGTCAACAGAAGAGAAATTAAAAACAGCTTGCCCCCTGCGACGGCCTTCCCTTGCCCGGGTTCGGGCTCATCTTGGGCTTGATACCCAATGGCGACAACCTGCTCTTTTATTTTATCAAGATTGATTACGAATGGAAGGTAGTCAATGGATGCCCATCCGGTTACAAGATTCACAGAAACACTTTGTACGCCGTTTAGACCTAAAAGCACCTTCTCGACCCTTGCGACGCACGCGCCACAGGATAAACCGCCAATCTTTAGACAACCTTTCATCGCAACGCATCATACCATTTAGCGAGTTGTTTTGGAGAGACCCCCATAAAATACAGTAGGAGTAAAATAATATTTCTTACGGAGGTATAAACAATACCTTGTTTGATCCATCGTCGTGCCGAAGTGGTGATGGCCTGATCCAACAAGGTGATTCTTCCCTCGCGTTTTAATCGCCGGATAAATTCAACATCTTCCATCAAGGGAATATCCTGATACCCGCCCATGTTGTTAAAAACCGCTCTCCGTACAAAAATCCCCTGATCGCCATAGGGAAGGCCAAAAAGGGAAGATCGAATGTTTGCCATCATGGCAATAAATTTCAAGCAAAGAGAATTGGATTCAATCCTTAACCGAAAGGCTCCACCTACAAGATCGGTGTTTTGCATGGCCTTTAATATCGCAGAAAAACCGTCGGCTGGAAAGAGAGAGTCGGCATGAAGAAAGAGTAGAACATCGCCGGTTGCCGCACGCGCGCCTTCATTCATTTGATTGCCGCGTCCCTTGTTTGAGATAAGCAGTTGGTGGGCGGAAGACCTTTTTATTATTAGTTGTGTTGGGTCGGTACTGCCTCCATCAACAAAAATGATTTCCATGACAGTCCAATGCGCTGTTTGACCTAGAAAGACGGGGAGGATAGCCTCTTCGTTAAAAACAGGAACAATTACTGAAATAGTCATAGAATAGATATGGGTTGTTTTGAAATGCTATTATAAGACAAAGAATGCAAGAATCCCAAGTCGAAGATTCAATGCCGAGCGCAGAAACAGAACCCACCCTTTTTTGCTGGGGCAGGCGGCTTCTCTTTGCCCACCTCCTTCTCTCGCCGCTGATTTTCGGAAGGGGTATTGTCGAGTCGTTTGAATCTCCCAAGGCCGCTGTGCTTACTTTAACAGCGATCCTCCTGTTCATGGGTTTCGTGGCCCAATGGCTCAATGTTCGGTTGACTAAAAATACCGATATCCCCATGCCCATACAGGGGAAAGAGAAGAAGGGGAAGAAAGAAAAGAAAAAAGAAATTCGCCCTCAATTGGAATTTATTCACTGGGATTTTAGCGAGCCAATCACGCTTGGAATTTTGCTCTTTCTTGCCTCTGCATTTTTTTCAACTCTTTTTTCAATCAGTCCTCGAACATCTTTTTATGGTGAGGATGATAGCTATGCGGGACTCATCACCATCGTGTCCTATACGATTCTCTTTCTAGGCACCAAGGCCCTCTGTAGAAAATTAGATGCCTGCCGAACCCTGCTTGTTGCAACCGTGCTCGGCGTGGTCTTCTCGGTACTTTACGGCATCATTCAATCTGTAGGTCTTGACCCCTTCTCGTGGAAAAGAACATCGCCCTTTGGTGAAATCATTAGAATCTTCGGAACAATGGGACATCCAAATCAACTGGCCGCCTTCCTTGTTATGGGCTTCCCGATTGTCTGTTATTTTAGGCTAGAGCTGTTTCAGAGACGCTCTTTTTTCCCCGGAATCGCACTGATCTTTGTGGAAATTTTTGCGATGGCAATTATTGTGCTTTCGCTTTCTCGCGGCGCATGGCTGGCAATGGCAATCATGTTGATCGTCTTTTTAGTAGGCGTTGCAATTAGCGTCAGAAAAAAACAGGGGCAACGTGCCCTGCGAATTATTCTCTGGGTCTTGTTGCCCTGGGTCATTGGGATTGCCCTCGGAACCGCTTACTTCTTGATTCCGACGCCTGTGGTTTCTTCCCCCACCGGCAAAGAGATTGCCGCACCGGTTAGCGAACCAACAGCGAACACGCTTTTTTCACGTGTTCAACAAATGGGAATATCAACGATTACCCAAGGAACGCGATGGCCTATCTGGCAAGCCGCCTTCGCCATGTTTATTGACCATCCGGTCTTTGGCGTGGGTCTTGATGCCTTCCGGCTTGCCTTCATGCAATACCGCCCTCCGGAGTATTGGCTAAGGGAATGGGGTGGCACCCCGACGCGGGCACACAACGAACCCCTCCATATTCTCGCCACGCAAGGGGGGTTCGGCATGATTGCCGCCTTGATGATTACGTTCGGTCTTTGGAAAACGTTTATCCGCGCTTTTAGGAGCAATGCGACGCAGGGTCTCCTGCTTATCTCTGTTTTTTCCGGCATTGTCGGTTTCTATATCCAAAATCTTTTTAACTTTACAGTGACCGGCACAGGAACATTGTTCATAACATTTGCCGCGATTCTCTCTTCGCAGGGG
>CAYJXH010000021.1:5358-12610 GCA_964373975.1 uncultured Nitrospirota bacterium
CTGCGGGAGTCGGCACGTCTTTAAAACTCCCCCCCGTGATTGGGGTTGTCCTTATTGTCTTTACTGGCTTTGCGATTCATATCTTTGTGTTAAAACCAATGGTTGCAAGTTACCTTGTTGCCCGTACTATTTTTAACAGGTCACTTCCTGCAACGACATCAGCCGCCAATCTCGAAGAGGCGGTTTTAATGGACGCTACCAAAGACGATTATTTTCACCATCTAGGTGCCGCCTATCGTAAATCTGCTCGTGAGACAAAAGACAAAACGCAAAGGTCTAACGCGTTACAATTAGCAAAACAGGCGTATCAACATGCAATTGATCTTGTCCCCATGGATTCAAACAACTATATGAAACTGGGAACGCTTCTGGTTGTCATGGCAAAGGAATCCCCGCCGCAAGCGACGCAGGAAGAGGTCTATCATGCCGTTTTAATGGCCATTAAACGAGACCCCAACAATGCCGATCTCTATGCCATTGGCGCAGATATTGCTATCGCGTTTGGGGATTCCGGACGGGCCTCTCTATGGGCAAAAAAATGTGCTACGATCTATCCAAACTTTGCGCCAGTGCGCGCCCAGCTTGGCTTTATCGCCCTTTTGGATGCAGTGCGATTTTTAAAAAATGATAGGCCTAAGGAAGGCTTACAGCAACTTGAATCTGCCATAAAACAGATGGAGCAATCTCTTCCCATGTTCTGGTCTACGACCTACGAGGCCAAGAAGAATGCCACGCAAAGTGATCTTGCGAAGGCGTATCTTTTCAAAGCAAAGGCTGAAAAAAGATTAAGCGAGATAGCGAATCAACAGGGGTTATAACTGCCTGTATGTATAGACGCCCAAAAGGATGCCCAGTAAAATAAGCAGGTTGATCTTTACTGTGAAACCGAGTGTGAGCGTGATGAGTGCTAGGTCTAACGTGACTGGGGGAAGCATCCCGATCTGATAGCTATTTAAGAAGGCATTTTTAATGAGAGCGGTTGGGGAGAAAAAGACAAGTGCTTCGCTCAAAAGACCTCCAAACAGCGCTCCCCCCATCGCAAAAAGGAACAAGACCCCTGGTGTTCTTTGAAGAAGTGCCATGCGATATTCTTTTCTTAAATAAGGTCTCTTGCCTTGAGTGTTTTTCTTTTATCCGCGCGTGCCCGAGCCGCCGACTCTAAACATAAATTCTCAATTCTCTGGCTTAACGCCTCAATAAACTCCGCCGAAGTGCTAAATTCTGACTTCTCTCGGATATATTTTTTTACTTTCGATGATACCACTAAAATCTCCGCCATTTTATTCTCCTTATATGTTGTTATGATGATACTAAAATCGCACGACTAGGAAAGGATTCACCGTCACTGCGGGGAAATGCTACCATTAAATAACACAAGACGCAAGAAAATATTTTTTACACTTTCTTGACATAAATTGGCTGGCTTCCTAGAATGGGGTCTTGTCCATCAGTAAAAGCAAGGCTGATTCCCCGGATTCTGTCGGAGAATGACATAACGATGAAAAAAACAAACTCAATTGCATTGTTTAAAGAGGCCCAAAAAGTTCTTGTGGGCGGGGTGAACTCCCCCGTTCGCGCCTTTAAAGGCGTGGGCGGAGACGGCGTTGCAGGGGTCGGGCACGTTACCCCGATCTTTATCAAAAAGGCTAAAGGGAGTCATATCACAGATTGCGACGGAAACCGATTTATAGATTATGTTTTGTCTTGGGGAACGGCCATATTAGGCCATGCCCCGAAAAATGTAACACAAGCCATTTGCGCCGCCGCCGCTTATGGAACCAGTTTCGGCGCGCCGACACCGACGGAAACGGCACTGGCCCAATTGATTCAATCCGCGTTTCCCACAATGGATCTTGTCCGATTTGTCAATTCGGGTACGGAGGCCACCATGAGCGCGATTCGATTGGCGCGCGGATTTACAGGGCGAACAAAGATTATTAAGTTTGAAGGATGCTATCACGGTCACGGCGATTCTCTTTTGGTAAAAGCCGGTTCTGGCGCGACAACATTGGGAACACCAGATTCTGCCGGCATTCCGCCCGACCTTGCGCGCGACACCATTGTTGTCCCCTTTAATAATTTATCCGCCGTTCAAAAAGTCATTGAGAAAGAGGGAAATAAAATTGCCTGTCTCATTGTCGAGCCTGTTCCGGGCAACATGGGAACCATTCTTCCATCAGGCGGTTTTCTGCCGGGGCTTCGCGAATTGACCAAGCCGTATGGCATTGTGTTGATTTTTGACGAGGTCATGAGCGGCTTTCGTTTTTGCAACGGCGGGGCACAGACGCAATATGGCGTTCGGCCTGACCTAACCTGTCTTGGCAAAATTATTGGCGGCGGTCTCCCTGTGGGTGCCTACGGCGGAAAGAGAGAAATCATGGAACAGCTCTCACCGATGGGGCCTGTGTATCAGGCAGGAACGCTTTCTGGAAATCCGCTGGCCATGGCCGCCGGAATTTCCGCATTGACTTCGTTACAAAATAAAAACCGCTACACGCAACTAGAATCGCGATCTGCAGTGCTAGAAGAGGGTCTTTACGACGCGGCGCGTCAGGCCAAGATTCCGATCCAAATCAATCGGCATGGCTCTCAAATGACGCTCTTTTTTAATAAAAATAAGGTTGTTGATTATGAGACCTCCTTGCAGTCTAATAAAACCGTATTCGCCCAGTTTTTTCATCATCTTTTAGAAAATGGCGTGGTTCTGCCGCCCTCGCAGTTTGAGGCATTTTTTGTCTCGACGGCGCATACCCCAGCCGACATTGAAAAGACAATCGTCGCGGCGCATAAGGCATTCAAGAAAATCTCCATGGCATCCTACAAATAAACCACATAATGAGAAGCCCACAAGATAGAAGATCAGAATCACGAAAAGGCCGGAAAATGGTCTTGCATGATTCCGTGTTTGATACAGGTTATTTAGAGGATGGAGAACCTGTCGAGGACGCACTGCAAGGTCTTCCGGCAAACCAATGGGCCGTGCAATGGGGCGATCTCATGATGACGATGTTTGTTTTCTTTGCCATGCTTTATGCCTACCGTCTTTCTGAAAGAGACGCTGGGGAGGGCTTTCGCTCTAATTCGCTACCAGAAACGGTTATCAAACGAACCGTTGAGCCTGTTCCCGTAGAAACAAAACCACCACGCGACCCCAACAGCGCCGGGCTTACCCCGGAGCAAATTCTTGAACTAAGCGAACAGGCGGCAAAAGAGACCAATATCAGTGATGTTGAAATTGTTCTTCAAGACGATAATACCGTAAAGATCAGTCTAAGAGGCCCCCTGCTTTTTGATACAGGGAGCGCGGAGTTAAGAGGGGAAACCGTCGGGTTTTTACAAAAGGTTGCGTTGGTCTTGGGAAAAACAAATAATGAGATACACGTCATCGGGCATACCGACAACTTCCCCATTCATAGCGAGAAATTCCCGACCAACTGGGAGCTTTCCGTTGCACGCGCATCCCGCGTTGCGCGGCATCTCATAGAGCAGGGGCCTCTTGATCCGGGGCGTTTTACGGTCATGGGAAACGCGCTCTACAGACCTGTTGAACCCAATGTAAATCCAGAAAGTAAACAAAGAAACAGGCGCGTAGAAATTATTGTCACACGCAAGATTTATATTGCGCCAGAGGGGATGTATTAAACAGAAAGGAAAATAAGGGAAAGATGCGGTTTATTAATTTTTTCGTTGTAATCGTCTGCATTGTGCTTTTTCTGTCTGCATTTGCTTTGGACAAAGGGGCAGCGCTTTACTTGAACAGTGCGAGCTTGATATTCGTTCTGACGGGAACCATTGGTGCGTCCTTTTTAAGTTATTCGTTTTTAAGAATTAAGTTCGCGACGATCGTACTGATCAACGCCTATTTTAAAACCCTTCCCAGTGAAAGCAGTATTGTCATGGCACTATTAGATTTTAGCTTAAAGAGCCGCTACGAAGGGCTTTTATCCATGGAGAATACGGTTGAGGAGGCGCAGACCCCTTTTCTCCGAGATGCGATGATGATGCTTGTGGATGGGCGCACGAGTGAAGAAATTAAAGATTTTATGAATATCGAGATGACCTTTTTTAGGCAAAGGCGGGAACAAAATGAACGGGTCTTTCGGGCCATGGCAATAGCGGCCCCTGCCTTCGGGTTAATCGGAAGCGTTATCGGCCTGATGGGAATGCTTTCCGGTATTGGAGATGTGGGTGTTATTATCAGAACGATTCCGATCGCGCTGACCTCCACGCTTTATGGGATATTATTCAACAATTTTTTATTTACGCCCATTGCGGAAAAAATACATGGGCGCACGCAAGAAGAGCTTTTATTGCAAAAGCTCATCATGAGTGGAACGATTGCAATCAGCAACGCGCAGAATCCCTACGCCCTTGAGAAAAAATTAAGTTCTTTTCTGGCACCTTCGGTTCGTATGGAGATTGAAAGGGAGTTCAAGGAACTCCGAAAACAATATATGAAGGTCCAATGGGAAAACAAAGAGAGACCCAAAGAGAGACCCTAAAGAGAGACCCTAATGGAAAAGATCATCCGCTTGACCTCATTATTGAATTTGGAATATCATGGGGAAGTGCTGGGGGAAAGTTTTTTTGAAAAATATTGCTTCTCTAGTAAAATATAGTATATAGTTTAATCCCATTTTTATAAAATGCAGTCACCAGACCCCATACAAAATACAATACCAGATAAACCGTACTTTAAGACGGACTATCTGTCGCTGATTGTCTTTACCGTGTTCCTATTGGTAAGCCTTGTTGGCATTCCCATTTTTACATACTTCTATGATTTTTCTTGGGTAGACTGGACCCTTTTTGGAATTTTGTACATGGTAACAGGACTCGGTATTACCGTGGGATATCATCGCTTTATTTCCCACCGCAGTTTTACGGCGCATCCCATTGTAAAGATAGCCCTCTTAATTGCAGGCGGATGGGCGATGGAAAACTCCGCCCTGAAATGGTGTTCGGATCATGTGCGTCATCATGCAAAAGTAGATCAAGAAGAAGACCCCTATAATGCAAAAAAAGGGTTTTGGCACAGTCATGTCCTTTGGGTATTTACCAAAAGCCCTTACGCAAGTGAGAAATATGTGGCGCCATTTCGAAAAGACCCATGGATCATGTGGCAATACAAATACTACTTCCCTGTTGTCTTATCAGGCTTTGTTCTGCCTGCGGTGCTGGGTTATTTTCATCGCGGCTGGGTCGGGTTTATAAGCGCGCTTTTATTGGCCGGGATCTTTCGGACATTCTTGGTTTTAAACTCGACATTTTGTATTAACTCCATTTGCCATTTGTGGGGGGATCAGCCTTATGGTGATCACAACAGCAGTCGCAACAGTTGGTGGATCTCTCTGATCACCTTTGGCGAAGGGTACCATAACTATCATCATGCCAATCCACGCGACTATCGCAACGGCCCCGTATGGTACAATTTCGATCCATCCAAGTGGCTGATTTATTCCCTGTCTCTTATAGGTCTCACCAAAACAAGCCCAGAATAAGCGGGGCTCTTCATGTTAAGAGAGCTTCACCTACATAACTACGCAATCATTACAGACCTCTTACTCACCTTTGAAGGTGGTCTCACTGTTATTACTGGCGAGACAGGCTCTGGAAAATCAATTCTTGTAGAAGCCCTCGCACTCCTTCTAGGCGGACGATCCGACGGAACATCTGTTCGTCATGAATCGGAAGAGGCCGTTTTAGAGGCACGTTTTGATGCCCCCCCCTCCCAAGACCCCGCGGACGAAAATGATTCTGACTTTATAATCTTAAAACGGGTGTTATCTTCTGCCGGAAAAAGCCGGGGATATATCAACAATTCCTTCGCAAATCTTTTCGCATTAAAACAAGCAGGACAAGCCATTGCCGAAATACATGGGCAACACGATCATTATTTACTGATGGATTCCAACTATCCCATCTCCCTATTAGATGCCTACGGAAGACTTTCACAACAGAAGGAACTATACCATGGCCATTTTCAGGAACGCGCCCAACGCTTAAACGAGATAATCGCCTTAAAGAAAGCGCTTTCTGCAAGAGATGTTGCGGGAGGCGCGGCCTCTGCGGGGCGGCAGGAAGATTTTCTTTTGTATCAAGTTTCCGAAATTCGGGAAGCCGATCTAAAGATTGGGGAAGAGGAGTCTTTAGAAAAAGAGGAACGGGGATTAAAAAACTGGGAGGCGATTTTATCCTGCATCGCACAAGGCAGTTTGGCTCTTTCTGAAGAAGGAGGAATTTTAAGTCAGATGGGTCATGTCGAACAACAGTTAAAAACGCTGAATCAGACAACACAAGACGCCGAGGCTGAAATCGCCCTATTGAACACTGCGAATATACATCTAAAAGAGTTGGCACTGCTTCTGCGAGACCGAGGAAGCAATATGTCGTTTGATCCAGAAAGGCAACAGGCGGTTACCGAACGGCTTTATCTGATTCAAAAGATGAAAAAAAAATACGGCGACTCCATTGAGGCCATACTCGATTTAAAAAATAAAATGGAGGAGGAGCTTTCCAGTTTATCGGAACGGGGAGCGCGTTTAGCGGAAATGGAACAAGCGTTTTCTGAAATCTCCGAAAGACTAACAAAAGAGGCCGAGGCCCTTTCAAGAGAACGCGTTCTCAAGGTTGGCCCGTTTGAAAAAAGAGTCAAAGAAGAATTGGATTTACTGGGAATGGAGAAAACACGGTTTGAAATATCAATAGAACAAAAGCCGCTATCCGAAGACGGCATGGATCAAATTGAGTTCTTAATCGCCCTGCCGGGAGAGCCGCTAAAATCAATTACAAAGGTGGCCTCTGGAGGGGAATTATCGCGTCTGATGCTGGCCTTAAAAGTTGTCCTCTCTGACGTAGATGCTGTCCCAACCTATGTCTTTGATGAAATTGATGCTGGCATTGGCGGCGCCGTGGCCGAACGCATTGGAAAACGACTTTCCAAACTTTCCAAACAGCATCAGATTTTTTGCGTGACCCATCTACCCCAAATCGCGCGCTTTGCCGATCATCACTATGTCGTAGAAAAGAAAACAGTACAGAAACGGATTGTGACCTCGGTGCGAAAACTCTCTCAAGACGACCGCGTTGCCGAACTGGCCCGCATGTTAGGCGGCGTAGAGATTACCTCTGCAACCCTCCGCCATGCGGAGGAACTAGGCGGGCACCGGCCCGCTACGGGATAACAGCCCCTCCTAACCCCGCCACTGCGTTCCACAAATGGTTTTATAATCGCATCCGGGACAGGTTCCCT
>CAYJXH010000022.1:0-12362 GCA_964373975.1 uncultured Nitrospirota bacterium
AGTCGCCCCGTTTGCCGCCCCAAATCTCAATGGCACGATTGGCAATCACCTCATTGGTATTCATGTTGTGCGAGGTGCCTGCGCCCGCTTGAAAGACATCCACTACAAATTGATCGTGTAATTTTCCTTCGATGACTTCTCTTGCCGACTGTTGGATGATCTTTCCCAGTTTCGGCTCTATTTTTTTTAAAGCGATGTTGGTCTCGGCCGCTGCCCATTTCACCATGGCGGTTGCTTTAATAAATGTGGGATGCGGACGTAGTCCGCTGATCGGAAAGTTTGCAATAGCCCGCGCAGTCTGCACGCCGTAATAGGCGGATTCCGGCACTTCCAATTCCCCTAATGAATCTTTTTCAATCCGAACCTTCATTGCCATTTTCTTTCTCCTGTTATTTTTGTGTGCTTCGTGTTTGTCATCAATGCTATCGGGTGACATCATATATCACGATCAGTTATCATATCAACAGAGGAGAGGGTGTTTGTTATGAAATGTATCTATTGTGAGGGCGAAATGGTGCGTGGAAAACCGCCATTTGATATGGATCATAAAAATGCTTCCGTGGGTCTCGACAATGTCCCGATGTGGTTTTGTGTGACATGCGAAGAGGTCTATTTTGAAGAAGCAGAAGGATATTTTTAGAGAAAGACCAGCCGATTCTCTTCGACATCCACTGTAATCTGATCTCCTTCTTTAAACGTGCCGTCTAATAGATTCATTGAAAGTGGATTTAAAATATCCCGCTGAATCACCCGCTTTAATGGCCGCGCCCCAAACACCGGATCAAATCCTTCCCGTGCCAGATATTTTCTTGCAGAAAGCGTTAAGATCAGCACAATTTTTTTTGCCTCTAACCGCTTTTCCACCGCGTGCATTTGTATATCCACAATTTGCTCAAGTTGTTCAATCGTCAACGGATGAAAGAGGATAATATCGTCAATTCGATTTAAAAACTCCGGGCGAAAGCGCGCCCTTAAAGCCTGCAACGCATGAGAACGGCTGTCTCCTTCACTAGATTCGATTGACGCTTGCGTATACAAAGTTCCCAGATTGGACGTCATAATCTGCACGGTATTTTTAAAATCAACCACGCGCCCTTTTCCATCGGTGAGTCTGCCATCGTCAACCACTTGCAATAAAATATCCAACGCATCGGGATGGGCCTTTTCAATTTCATCAAACAGAATCACCGAATAAGGCCGCCGTCGCACCACCTCGGTCAACTGTCCGCCTTCTTCATGTCCCACATATCCCGGAGGCGCACCGATCAGTCGCGCCACTGCGTGTTTCTCCATATATTCAGACATATCAATTCGAATCATCGCGGCCGCGTCATCAAACAGAAATTCCGCCAATGCCCGCGCGGTCTCCGTCTTTCCCACGCCCGTCGGGCCGATGAAAATAAATGAGCCTAACGGGCGATTTGGATCGGAAATGCCAGACCTCGCCCGCCGAATTGCGTTTGCAACCGAGGTGAGTGCCTCTTCTTGTCCAACGACGCGCAATCTTAGGCGATCCTCCATTTTGATGAGCTTCTCGACATCCCCTTCCAACATTCGCGCGACTGGAATGCCCGTCCATTTCGAGACAATCTTTGCGATATCTTCGTGATCCACCTCTTCTTTTAACATCTTCTTCGTGGATTGCAATTCTTGTAACAAGCCATTTTCAATAGAAAGCGTATTGCCAAGTTGTACAAGTGTTCCATAGCGCAGTTCGGCCGCTTTGCCTAAATCGCCCGCCCGTTCCGATTGCTCTGCCTGCTTCCGCGCCTCTTCGATGTTAGATTTACATTGTCGAATGTGAGCAATCGCTTCTTTTTCCTTCCGCCAATGTTCTGAAAGTTTTTTGTTTTCCTCTCTTAACAACGCGCGTTCTTTTTCAAGCTTGCCCAAACGTTCGCGGGAGACATCATCATCTTCTTTTAGTAACGCCTCGCGTTCAATCTCTATTTGACGAATCTTTCTTAATATCTCGTCTAATTCCGTCGGCATGGAATCAATCTCCATTCGAAGTCTTGAGCCTGCTTCGTCAATGAGATCAATTGCCTTGTCCGGCAAAAATCGGTCTGCGATATATCGGTGAGAAAGGGTGCTGGCGGCAATGAGCGCGGAATCCTGAATGCGCACGCCGTGGTAGACCTCGTATCGTTCTTTGAGTCCGCGCAGGATAGAAATGGTTTGTTCCACCGTCGGCTCTTGTATGAGAATCGGTTGAAATCGCCGTTCCAACGCCGCATCCTTTTCGATATGCTTTTTGTATTCCTCTGTCGTTGTTGCGCCCACAGCGCGAAGCTCTCCGCGCGCAAGCGCGGGCTTGAGCATATTCGACGCGTCTATTGCCCCTTCTGCCGCGCCTGCGCCAACCAGTGTATGCAGTTCGTCAATAAACAAAATGACCTTCCCCTGCGCATCCACGACTTCTTTAATGACGGCTTTAAGACGCTCTTCAAACTCGCCGCGAAATTTTGTTCCCGCGATAAGACTTCCCATATCCAAAGCATGCACTTTTTTTTCTTTTAGACTTTCGGGAACATCGCCTGTAACAATCCGCTGTGCCAGTCCTTCTGCAATGGCCGTCTTTCCCACACCGGGTTCTCCAATTAAAACCGGATTATTTTTTGTGCGGCGGGAGAGGACTTGAATCACCCGACGAATTTCGTCATCGCGGCCAATGACCGGATCGAGTTTTCCGCGATGCGCAAGATCGGTTAAATCCTTTGCATAACGTGCCAATGCGCGATATTTGCCTTCGGGAGAAGGATCGGTGATGCGATGCGAGCCGCGAATATCAACGAGCGCGGACAGCACCTTTTCCCGCTTGATTCCTTCCTTTTGAAGCAGAGGGCCGACGGCTCCTTTATCAGAAAGAAGTCCTAAAAAAAGATGTTCGGTGCTGATATATTCATCTTTTAGCGATTCTGCTTCTTTTTCAGATTGATCTAAAAGCGCGATAATGCCCGGCGCCGCGTAGAGTGTTCCTATCGCGCCGGGGCCTAAAACTTGGGGCATTTTTTTAATTTGATCTTGCAATTTTCCATGCAGTGCGTCAATGGAAACGCCCATCTTTTTTAAAAGGGCAGGAATAATACCGTCTGGCTGTTCCAATAATGCCAATGCGATATGAATCTCGTCCACTTGCTGATGATGAAATTTCTCGGCAGTGTGTTGCGCGTCTTGAAATACTTCTTGCGCTTTTAGGGTTAATCGTTCTAGTCTCATAGGCTATAGCTTTTATGTGGTTTTGTTGAAACCTTCTTTTCGCGCCGCACGCATGAGTTTATCATCAAAGCAAGAGAAGTCAACGGGTCGTTCCATTTCTCGATGTAAGAGGACACCCGAAGCAAGATGAATAGCATCCAAACCTCTTAAAGCGTGTTTTTCAGAGAATTGGCCAGCCAATTTTACCAAGAGGTCGGAGACATCCATAATGAAATAGCTTGTCCAATCTTGATCAAGATCAAAGACGATCCCTTGGTATTCTTTAGAAGTCAGTCCGCGTTCTCTCCATTTTCGCGCAAAAGCAGCCCTCGCTTCTGCATAGGCAATACGGGAGGTTGCGACAAGCCGCGCATTTTTTACAGACTGAGTGACCTCCGCGCTTTGTGGCTCATTGATGTAGAGTTTGACGAGGGAACTGGTATCCATGTAGAGAATCATCCTCGGTCTTCCAGAACCATTTGTGAAACGGACTTCCCTTTAAGCGTTGCAGGCCGTAGCGTCCCTTTGGGCTTGCCGCCACTCCAGTCTCCCATGCCTTTTTGGGTTAATTCCCTGGCCTTTTGAATATCCGGATCATCGTCAATAGGGATAAGGATGGCAACGGCCCTCTTTCGTTCCATCACTGTAAGCGATTGACCCTGTTGAACATCCTTCAGATAGCCGCTCAATTTATCCTTTAGTTCTCTGATCCCCACGCATTTCATTTCTCGTTCTCCTTACATAGCCACATAAGTAACATTTTTGTAGCTACATGTCAAATTCGATGACAGAGAATGGCATCGAAGAAAGGGAGAACGTGCTAGTCGGTTTTCCTTTTTGGGGAATCCTCTAAAAAGTGCGCGCCAATACTTTCTTTTCGAGCACGCGCTGATGTGATAATTGCTTCCGCAACGATCACAAGGTTGCGGGTTTCTAATGCCAATCGGGATAGGGCCTGCTCTGATAGGACCCACGCGCATTCTTGTATCTTTTTCGTTGCGCGTTCCAAAGATGCGGCAGAACGAATGATCCCGACATTGTTCCACATCGTCTCCTGCACCGTTTTTTGCACGGCATAATACGCGTCGGGAGAAGGAGCATTCATAATCTCCGCGAGCGGAGAGGAGAAACTTTTTTCAAGCGGTTTGGAGGAGGGGGCCAGAGTAGACTGAAGAGGAGGCAAGCGTGAAATGTTTTCTAAATCGTCGCCGGCACGCGCGCCAAAGACCAGCCCTTCGAGCAATGCGTTAGAAGCCAAACGGTTTGCGCCGTGGACACCCGTTGCCGCAACCTCTCCTGCCGCCCACAATCGGTTGATATTTGTTCTGCCGGACAAATCTGTTTTAATCCCGCCCATCATATAATGGGTTGCGGGGGCAACCGGAATTTTGTCTCGTGCGATATCTATCCCCAACGCTCGGCAGGTTTTGTCTATCGTTGGAAATCGTTGACGGACAAAAGTTTTCTCCATGTGCGTGAGATCGAGAAATACCCTTTGCCCCTGTTGTATTTCATTCCATATCGCACGGGTAACGATATCGCGCGGCGCAAGTTCGGCATCGGGATGATAAGCGGCCATAAACAGCTTGTTGTCGGAGTTCCTAAGCAATGCCCCTTCTCCCCGCATGGCCTCTGATAGAAGAAAAGGAGGCGCGTTGGGAAGCAATAACGATGTGGGATGAAACTGCACAAATTCCATATCAGAAACCAAAGCGCCTGCGCGAATGGCCATGGCGATGCCATCACCCGTCGCAACGGCTGGATTTGTAGTGCGGCTAAAAACATGACCTGCCCCGCCGGTAGCCATCATGACTCCTTTTGCGAGAAGCGCATAGGGCGTGTTTGTTTGCTGGTCTAAGATGTAAGCCCCTTTGCAGACCCCTTGTTCTATGATGAGATCAATGGCAAAATGGTTTACCCGTAATTGCAGATTTGGAATTTTTCTGGCTTTCTCTACGAGGGTTCGGACAATTTCAGCGCCAGTCGCATCGCCTTGCGCGCGCAGAATACGATTTTTCGTGTGTGCCCCTTCTAAAACCGTTGCAAATCGAGAGCCAATTTTATCAAATTCAGCCCCCCACGCAATCAGTTCTTGAATGCGGCGAGGGCCTTCCTCTACCAAAACGCGCACCGCAGACTCGTTGCAAAGCCCTCGCCCCGCATCAACGGTGTCTTGGTAGTGGGAATCAATTTCTGCTTCTTCTTCATTTAAAGCAGTGGCAACACCGCCTTGGGCGTTTTGTGACGCCGATTCGTTTAACCGCCCTTTATTGAGAATGAGAACATTGCCATAGCGGGAGGCGGAAATCGCGGCACGCAGTCCTGCAACGCCACTTCCAATAACAATAAAATCAAGTAACTTGCTTTCCATATTACTTCTCGCAGGGGTCGTCACCCCTTCTGGAAAACCCCAAAAGGAGACTCTCCCCGTATCTCTATCAATTGGCGCGGCGCGTCTGTGCTGAAAATAAAAAGGGCATTTCCAGACTGCCGTAACGGCAGGGCTTTTTCGGGAACTTCCCAAATCCCTTCCCAATAGACCCCGGTTAAGATAGCCTCTTTTGTTATCTCAATCCGGGTTATTCTGATATTCATCTTGATCTTTGCAAAAGTGTCAAAATCGTGTTGAATCGCCTCCTTGAAATCAGCAGGCCCTTTAAAGGAGGGACTAATATGAGAAAAGAATGCCGTCGTTTTGTCTTGGTATAACGCAGACAGGGTCTCTAATTCCTGTCTGATGTTTTTCGCTTCTACGGCAGAAGGGGAGGACGGTTTTAGGGATGTTGCGCAACCTGCGGTCATGCTGAAAGTTAATAACAGCAGAAAAAAAAGAAGGGTATGTTTCTGAATAAAATAAGATAAAGATGACGAAAGCGTACTAACTTTGCTAGAATGCGGAAGATTGGGCGAAAAATGAATCATGCCTAATTATAATAGAAGTGTAAGAGCAGGTCAATGGAACTAACCAATAAGGAGTTTTTATGTCGCGTGTGGTGAAGAAACGAAGAAAAAAGATGAGGAAACATAAATATGAGAAGATGTTAAAAAGACAGCGACATAAGAATAAGTAAGACGGAAAAAATGCGCAGTCTGCGCGAGGGGAGCGTCCCCTACGAGGGGAGCATCCCCCGCGACAAGTGTCATGCCGACTGCGCAAAATAATATATGCCACAAAAAACAATTCATAGCCTTACTTGGAAGCGGTGGGGGAAGATTGCTCTTTTAGTGATCCTTTCTCTGGGTGTCGCCACTTGCGGACTCGCCGGAGGACTCCTTTACTACTTTTCTCAAGACCTTCCCGAACTCAATAAACTGAAACATTATGAGCCGAGTCAGGCTACGCGGGTTTATTCGGACGACCACCGCGTCATTGGTCAGTTTTATATTGAAAAGCGGGTTTTTGTGCCCCTTGCAGAGATGCCGTCTGCAATGTATCAAGCCATTCTGGCGGTTGAAGATGCGCGGTTTTACGAACATAAGGGGTTTGACCCCTTGCGTATTGTCGGCGCGTTTATTAGAAATCTACAGGGGCTTCAAGTTCGGCAAGGGGCCAGCACCATTACCCAGCAAATAACACGCGCCCTTTTTCTGACACCAGAAAAAACCATTACCCGAAAGATTAAAGAAATTTTACTGGCGCGTAGAATTGAATCTGTCCTCACAAAAGATCAGATATTAGAGCTGTACCTAAATCAAATCTATTTTGGCGAAGGGGCTTACGGGGTATCGGTTGCGGCTAAAACCTATTTTGGAAAAGAACTTAAAGAGGTTGATTTGGCAGAGGCCGCTTACATAGCAGGTCTTCCCAAGGGGCCTAATAACTATTCTCCTTATGAACATTTAAACGCCGGAATTGCGCGACAGCGTGTGGTATTAAAGCGAATGCGGGAAGAAGGCTATATCACGCAAACCCAGTACAAACGTGCGTATGAAGCAAAACTTATTTTTAAAGAGAAAAGTATGGGGGAGGAGAACGTCGCCCCTTATTTCAATGAATATCTTCGCCAGTACCTCATCACCCGATATGGAGCCGACTTGGTCTATAAAGGAGGGTTGAATGTGAATACTCCCCTCAATATTGAGATGCAGATCGCGGCGGAACGCGCTTTACAAAAAGGGCTTGAGGAATTAAGTGCGCGGCAAAAGTATAAAGCGAAACGAGGACAAAGTGGCGTTGGCCCTCCGGTGGAAGGCGCGGTGATTGTGCTAGATACTGCAACAGGCTCCGTTCGGGCGATGGTGGGTGGATACGATTTCAGACGGTCTGAATTTAATCGTGCCCTGCAGGCGCGGCGACAGCCGGGTTCTGCATTCAAGCCGATGATTTTTGGCGCCGCCCTTGAGCGCGGCTTTACCCCGGCATCTATTGTCATAGACAATCCGGTTGTTTTCGAAAATGAGGGAGAGGGAACCATTTGGAAACCAGAAAATTATTCTAATAAATTTTATGGCCCTATTCCTTTGAGAGAGGCGTTAGTCCATTCGCGTAACTTGGCGACCATCAATTTATTGGAGCAGATCGGGGTATCTCCTGTGATAGATTTTGCGACGCGATTGGGAATCCGCAGTCCGCTTACGCATGATCTTACCTTGGCGCTCGGATCTTCAGGGGTCTCTCTGCTAGAGCTAACTTCGGCCTATTCTGCCTTTGCGAATCGGGGTCTGCGGACACGACCCACCTTTTTCATTGACATAAAAGATCATACGCAGAAAATTTTGGCGCAAAGAGAGCTTGTCCCCGTGCAGGCCATTTCCGAGGAGACAGCCTTTGTATTGACCAGTATGCTGTCCGATGTTATTCAAAGAGGAACTGCAAGCAAAGCCAATTTTATTGATCGGCCTGTGGCGGGGAAAACAGGGACAACCAATAATTTTGTTGACGCATGGTTTATCGGGTATACGCCGAACTTGGTCGTAGGCGTGTGGGTAGGATTCGATGAAAAACAGACATTAGGGGAGGGTGAATCGGGAGGCAGTGCGGCATTGCCTATTTGGATAGATTTTATGAAAGCCATCTTCCCGCGTATTCCAGCTGTCCCTTTTCCTATGCCTGAAAATGTGATCTATGCCAATATAGACCCCGGTACAGGACTTTTAATTCCGCCCTCCGATGATCAAGGGAAAATGGAGATTTTTATAAAAGGGACGGAGCCAAAGACATTTAAAATAGATGCCCCCCGGCCCAGCCAGTTTTTTAAATTTGATGAAGAACCTGAAAGCCTATAACATGCCAGTAAAAGTTGCTATTAACGGATTTGGGAGAATCGGACGAAACCTGCTTAGGTCTGCGGTTGATCGTTCTGATTTGCAATTTGTCGCCATTAACGATTTAACGGACGCAAAGACACTGGCGCATTTATTTAAATACGATTCTGTGCATGGTATTGCTCCTTATGAAGTGATCGTCAAAGAGAACACCCTTTTAATTAACGGCCAGTCCATTCGCATCACCAGTGAGAAAGACCCAGCAAACCTTCCGTGGAAAGAGATGGGTGTAGATATTGTCGTAGAATCCACTGGAAGATTTTCCGATCGGGCCTCGGCCCAAAAACATCTTTTGGCCGGAGCGAAAAAGGTCATTATTTCCGCGCCAGCAAAAGACCCGGATATAACCATCGTGCTAGGTGTGAACCAAACGCAGTATAATCCGAGCACGCATCACATTATTTCAAATGCCTCTTGTACCACCAATTGTCTAGCGCCTGTGGCATTGGTGCTCATGCCTTTTCGGATAAAACGGGGACTCATGACCACGGTGCATTCTTACACAAACGATCAAAATATCTTAGATCTGCCGCATAAAGACCTCCGAAGGGCGCGTGCGGCAGGGCTTTCAATGATTCCGACAACCACGGGCGCGGCAAAGGCGTTATTTGAGGTTTTGCCTGCGCTTGTCGGCAAGATGGATGGGATGGCAATTCGCGTTCCCACGCCCGATGTCTCTCTAATTGATCTTGTCGTAGAGTTTGAGTCGGACGTTACAGAGGCCGCGATTCGTGAAGCAATGATTAAAGCGCAAGATCGGGAAATGCTGGGTATTCTTCAATATACGGAAGAGCCGCTCGTCTCCATAGACTTAAAGGGAAATTCTCATTCTGCCATCGTGGACGGAACACTTATAAAAGTAATCGGACAGAAAATGGCCAAGATTATTGCTTGGTACGATAATGAATGGGGTTATGCCTGCCGCGTTCGCGATCTCATCTTATATATTTCAAGTCATGGCAGTAGCGGCTTCCCCGATTAAGGAAATCTATTCTCGTGAGAATCAATAAAGTAACCATTGAAGATATTCCCATCAAGGGTAAGCGGGTTTTTATTCGGGCCGACTTTAATGTTCCGCTCGACCCAGACCAAAATATCTCCGATGACGCACGCATTCGCCAGACGTTGTCTACAATTAACTACGCAATTGATGCGGGGGCAAAAGTTATTTTAGCCTCTCATTTAGACCGCCCCAAGGGTTACGATCCGCGTTATTCCTTGGCGCCGGTTGCAAAGCGGTTACAGCGATTGCTCGGAAAGGATATTTACTTCTCCGAAGAAACGGTTGGCCCGCAGGCGCAACGCAATGTAGAAGGTCTCAAGGATGGGGATGTTCTCTTGTTAGAGAATTTGCGGTTTCATGCGGGGGAAGAGAAAAACGATCCTGACTTCGCTCGTGCGCTCGCCGATCTAGGGATTGATGTTTATATTAACGATGCGTTTGGCGCGGTGCATCGTTCCCATGCCTCTATCACCGGCATTACAAAATATGTCAAAACCTTGGGCTGTGGTTTTTTAATGAAAAAAGAGATTAATTATCTGGTAAAAGGGATGGCCAATCCTGCGCGGCCCTTTGTGGCGATATTAGGCGGGCAAAAGGTTTCAGGTAAGATTGGCGTTATTGAAAACCTAGGGAAGAAGGTGGACAAAGTCATTATTGGAGGCGGCATGGCGTTCACTTTTTTAAAGGCTTTTGGTGTGGATGTCGGGAATTCTCTTGTGGAAGATTCCATGCTAGATTTTGCAAGGGATGTGCGCGAACGCGCTATTGCGCGCGGGGTGAAGTTTTATTTACCAGTAGACTGCGTGGCCGCGCCCAAAATGGATCCTTCGGTGGAAGTCAAACGGGTTCCCGTGCAGGAGATTCCAAAAGGCTGGTTAGGCTTAGACATCGGCCCGGCCTCGGTGCATCTTTTTCGGCAAGCGTTATCTGATGCAAAGACCATCCTCTGGAACGGCCCGATGGGTGTTTTTGAGATAGATGCCTTTTCTCGTGGCACATCTGCCATTGCCCATGTGGTTGCCAATGCGTATGCCTTAACGATTGTCGGCGGGGGAGAAACAGCCGAGGCCGTGCATCGCGCAGGCGAGTCAGAGAATATCTCTTTTATCTCAACAGGCGGGGGAGCGGCATTACAGCTCCTGGAAGGAAAAGACCTTCCCGGTCTCTCCGTTTTACCCGATAAGGATTAGCGCAAGTGGCACGCCCTTGTTTTGTCGCCAACTGGAAAATGAACAAGACGGTCAAGGAGACGCTGGCGTACCTGACCTTATTACAGAAACGGTTTACGCATCTTTCGCGCCCAGAGGTAGAAATAATTCTTGCGCCGCCTTATACGGCATTATTCGCCGCGCGTCATTGGATCAAGGAATCGGGGCTTCCAATTAAACTTGCGGCACAGAATTTTTTTTATGAAGCCGAAGGGCCTTATACCGGAGAGGTCTCCTCCAGAATGCTTTGCGAGGCGGGATGCCAATATGTTATCATCGGGCACTCTGAACGAAGAAACTCTTTTGGTGAATCCGACGTTACTGTTTCTGCGAAGGTTCAATCCGCAATGAGTGCGGGTCTTATCCCAATTCTTTGTGTAGGGGAAAGCGCCCAAGAACGGGATAAAGGCAAGACACGAGAGGTTGTCAAACGTCAGGTGCGAGAGGGGTTTAGTCTCAATGTAGAGACAACGATCCCTGTTTGTGCCGCGCAATGTATTGTCGCGTACGAGCCGATTTGGGCTATTGGGACAGGCCAAACGCCTACCCCTTCCGAGGTAGAGCAGGTGCATCAGGAGATTGCAGAGACTTTAAGAGAGATTGGAAGAGGAATTGTGGAGAAGCTACCGCGTATTCTTTATGGGGGGAGTGTTAATGAGGAGAATGTTGCGGCTTTAATGAAAGAGCCGCATGTCAATGGAATGCTGATAGGGGGTGCGTCTCTGTCTGCGGAAACTTTTTTTAATATTGTTCAATTAGGAATATAGGAGAGAAAATATGTATATCGTTGTTATTATTTTTCATCTGCTGGTCTGTTTTATTTTAATTGGCGTTGTTTTGTTGCAGGCCGGAAAAGGCGCCGAGATGGGGGCCGCTTTTGGCGGGTCGTCTCAAACATTATTTGGAAGTCGTGGTGCGGCGCCGTTTTTATCTAAGCTTACGATTGGCGCGGCCATTTTCTATATGATTACTTCGTTAACCCTTTCAATTCTAACAAAGGGGAGATCGGTCATGTCCACGGTGACTGAAACAAAAACAGGCGTAACGACCCCCGTAACCCCAACAACGCCAGCGGCAACAACAACGGCTCCATAAAAGGCGTATTCCCGATTGACAATGCAGGGAAGTTATTTTGTTGCAGTTTTATTGAGCGGGTTTTGTGATGTAGCCTGATCGGATACAGGCTGTGCAGACGCGAATCCTTTTGGCGACACTTCCAATGAGGGCGCGAACTTTTTGCAGATTGGGTTCAAAAAGACGTTTTGATTTGTTATGGGCATGACTCACCCGATTTCCTACTTGGTGCCCTTTGTCACATAGCTCACATCGCCTTGCCATTTTGTTGCTCCTTTTTAGAACGGTTAATTTTATAAAGACCAACGGAATGGTAGCATGACCGGGGTAGGGTTCGCAATAGGCTTGACCCAGATTACGCATTAAGAAAAAACTGGTAGATTCCCGCCCCCTACGCCCTACTCCAGCACCCCAGTCACGGTGACGGAGATCGGGTTCGTGCCAGCGGGAAACGGGCTATTGGGAATCTGCGTCAACGCCCCGGTGCCGGGGTCAATGCTATACGTGGAGATGTCCCCAAAATCTGTACCGCCATTTACGACATAGACGAACTTTCCAGACACGTCAACTGTCATTGATTTTGGATTCACTCCCGTGGGAACAGGTTGACCTAA
>CAYJXH010000023.1:0-12351 GCA_964373975.1 uncultured Nitrospirota bacterium
TTCCGGAATAGACAATCATCCGACGGATGAGTTCATTGATCAAATACGATTTTCCGGGTTCTATTTTTTCTGAAGGTTGCGTCGTTTGTGAAGCCGATTTATCGAAGTCTCCCTTGTATAGGAGTTGTTCATTTAAGATTTCCGGATTCTCTTCGGCCAGTTTGTAGTAGGCCAGCAGGAGGGGAACCTTGAGGAGACTTCCCGCCGGATAGGTATCGTCTTCGTTAATGCCCATCCACCGGCCCGATGTCATCGCACGGAAATAAACGGATATTTTAGTGGCCCTTTTTGCGTTGATTTCTGCCTCAATATGTTTTCTGATCAAGACATTTAAACGGTCAAACTCCTTGATATCTTTTTTGTCCGCCACCTCACATTCCAAGATGGAATTGGTAAATCGGGTCTTCCTAAATCGTGTAATCTCCCCGCGTGCCGTGATATCAGTGGAAGGATGCGTGGGATACACATAACGCATATAAAAGGGATGCAGAAAAAAACCGACCATCAGAAAAATCACCGCAATGAAGAGGAACGGGGCGATCTCTCGAAGCAAGCCAAATTTTTTATATTCTTTTGGGTATTCTTTAGCCATCGTTCAAAGGAGACAAAAGTATAGTATCAAAAGAGAATTTATTTTGCAATCGGCTTCATAGGTATAACGGTAGCGTTTTTTTCTGAAAGCCTGTAGAGTTATTCTGATGATGAATTATACCCACTGGATTCTACTAGCGTGCCTCGTTTTTATTTCTGCCTGCGCGCCTATTACCACGCAATATGCCCTTGTTGAGCAACGGCTTGCTACCCATGACGGTATGGGCGCCGATGCCGCTATCGAGAAGGAAGAAGGCGGTTATGGACGCAATAACCGGCTCCTCTACTTGCTAGACAGAGGAATGACGCTCTCGCTTGCCGGCCAATTTGAAAAAAGCAATCAGTTCCTAGATCAGGCCGCAACGACTGCCGATACGCTCTATACAAATAGTATTACGCAGGGCGGGGCATCCCTTCTCACCAACGACAATGTTCTGCCCTACGCTGGAGAGGATTTCGAGCGCGTCATGATCCATCTGATCTCCGCGTTAAACTATGCCCAGCAAGGACAACTTTCAGAAGCACTGGTAGAGTGCCGCCGCGTGGATACAAAGCTAAACAGCATTAACGATCAATATAAAGACAAGAAAAACAGTTATAAAGAAGATGCCTTTGCCCGCTATTTATCTGGCATTCTCTACGAGGCACAAGGAGATTCTGAAGGCATCAATAATGCCTTTATCGCCTATCGAAAAAGTTTTGAGATTTATAGCGACTGGACAACGGCTTATGGCACGCCCATCCCCCCAATGATTGGGGCCGATCTTTTGCGAACCACAGACGCACTAGGTATGCGCGAGGAACATGAAATCTATAAAAAACAATTTCCAAAAACGGCATGGACGAAAATTTCAAATCAGACAAAACAAGGGGAGCTTATCATCGTCTCGTTCAATGGCAAATCACCGCGAAAAGAAAATCACTTCTTTGACATTGTTATTGATAAGAATATCATCAATGCCATGGTATTGACCTCTATCTGGCAATCTCATGCTGGCTCTGGGAATGTTCCGATCTCTACAATCGGACAATTGGTGCGCATTGCGCTCCCAAAATATATCCCACAGAAATCCAATGTAGGACATCTCTCTGTGGAGATGACAGGCCCCGTATCGTTTTCTGGCCAATCGGTTTTGATGGAGGATATCACCGCCATTGCGCAACGCAATCTCGAAGATCGGACGACCCGCACCCAAATCAAAGCGGTTACGCGCGCGACAATCAAGGCCATTGCTGTTAAAAGAACCTCTCAAAGGGCAGAAGAAAAGGTCGGGGGGGGCGCAGGCTTTTTACTGGGCAAGTTGGCTGAAGCCGCGGCGGCAACAAGCGAAGTGGCAGATTTGCGCTCTTGGCGAACACTGCCGGACGAGATTCACCTGACCCGTATGGTCATTCCCGCCGGAACCTATCAAGTGATCAACGAATTTACAAGTCGGCAGGAGGACAGAACCATAGATTCAACACCCCCACAACAAGTCTCGGTGAAGGCGGGAGAAAAGCGGTTCATTGTTATTAGAACCATTCATTGAAGAGGGAGTCCGATGATGCGCTTAAAAATAAGCCTCCTTTTATTATTCACCTTGTTGGCCAACACAATTGCGTTTGCAAAGCCGCCTGATTGGGTCAACGGAGCAACCTCTGCGGGGCAATCAACCCGTTTTCCAGAGGGGCTTTATCTTGTCGGTGTGGGGCAGGCCGATTCTCGTGACCGGGCAAAGTCGGATGCTCTTGCGTCCATTGCTAAAATTTTTCGCGTGCGCATAGAACAGCAGACGACAGATTGGGAAAAGTATATCCAAATTGAATCCCGGGGCAAGACAGAAATCGAGCAAAAAAAAACGATTGAGTCGCTCACAGAGGTCTCAACCGATAAGGTCATCGAAGGGGCGCAAATTATCGAGACAGCCCAAGATGGGGCGATCTACTACGCGCTTGCTGTTATTGATCGCCTACAAGCAACAGCCTCACTCACCGAGCGGATCACAGACTTTGATGAGAAAATTAACGTATCCATTGAATTGGCGCGCAATGCCCCCGACAAGCTCTCTCGGATCAAAAACTATAAACGCGCGATCAACACCTTTCTTAGGAGGGACGCGGCCAATATTGATCTCCAAGTGATCAGCGTTAAAGGGAACGGCATTCACCCTGCCGTTTCTCTTACTAAAGTGGCACAAGAGTTTGATGAATGGCTCGCAAATAACTTTTCGATTGATGTAAACGTAAGCGGAACAAACGGCCCCGTTGTGCAACAGACTATTATAGAATCGCTTTTGCAAGAGGGCTTTCCGGTCAATGCCGGTTCTAATACTGTTCCCCCAGACCTGTTCGTCAAAGGGGATGTAACGCTTTCTCCCGTGAAGTTTCCCGGCAAACCATTTAACTATGTTCGTTGGTGCGTTGATCTTGCGATATTAGAAACAAAAGGGAACAAGATTGTTGGGGTGGTACAAAAATCAGGTCGGGAAGGGCATATTTCCGCAGAAGAAGCGGAAGCCCGCGCCATTCGGGCACTTCAGCCGGTAATCATTGCGGATGTTGGCGGACGGATCGCCGAATATTTTACAGGAGAGACTAAGACGGTACGAAGCGGCTCTTCTAGTTGCGCGAGGAAGTTAGGTGGGACCGAGGGGCAATAAACACCCCTCGGCGATAGAACAGGTTTAACAGTCGTAGTACAAGAAGAACTCATACGGATGAGGACGAAGCCGCATCGCATCAATTTCTTTGTGTTTCTTGTAATCCATCCATGTCTCGATAATCTCCTCTGTAAAGACCCCGCCCTTGAGAAGAAAGGCGTGATCATTCTCCAACGCGCCCAATGCCTGATCGAGACTTCCCGGCATGGTTCGGATCTCTGCCGCTTCGGCACCCTTTAATTCATAGAGGTCTTTATCAATAGGCGCACCCGGATCAATCTTGTTCTCAATGCCATCTAGACCAGCTAAAAGCATCGCGGAAAAGGCAAGATACGGATTACAGGAAGGATCGGGGAACCGAACCTCAATTCGCTTTGCCTTGGGGCTAGACGAGTACATGGGAATTCGTATGGACGCACTTCTATTTCGGCTAGAATAGGCCAAGTTCACCGGCGCCTCAAACCCAGGGGTGAGCCGTTTGTACGAATTGGTGATGGGGTTTGTAAAGGCCGCCAACGCATGGGCATGCTTTAAAATCCCGCCAATGTAGTAAAGGCACATTTGGCTGACACCTGAATATTTATCCCCTGCAAAAAGGGGCTGACCGTCTTTCCAGATGCTCTGATGACAGTGCATCCCTGATCCGTTATCACCAAACAAGGGCTTGGGCATAAAGGTCACGCTCTTGCCGTATTTCTTCGCGACGTTTTTACAGATATATTTATACGTCATTAACTGATCGGCCATCTTGACTAGCGGGGCAAAACGCATATCAATTTCTGCCTGACCGGCGGTGGCCACCTCATGATGATGTTTCTCAATGATAATACCGACCTTCTCCATTTCACGGCACATCTCGGCGCGGATATCGTCTTGGGTATCCACCGGAGAGACAGGGAAGTAACCCTCCTTATGGCGGATTTTTGAACCTAAATTGGTTCCTTCTTTTCCGGCATTCCAGATGCCCTCATCGGAATCAATAAAATAGTAGCCGGAATTTGCGTTCTGATCGTACCTTACACTATCAAAGATAAAAAACTCGGCTTCCGGGCCGAAATAACAGGTATCCCCAATGCCAGTGGACTTCAGATAGGCCTCGGCCTTTTGGGCAATATAGCGTGGATCCTTTGGATAAAGCGCCCCGCTGACCGGGTCTTTGATGTTACAGATGACCGACATGGTGGGAATTTTTGCAAAGGGATCCATAATAACACTATTAGGATCGGGCACGGCGAGCATGTCGCTGTCGTTGATTGCCTGCCATCCACGAACACTAGAACCGTCAATGCCAGAGCCTTCCGTAAATGTCGCTTCGGTAAACTCACCGATTGGGGTCCCAAAATGTTGCCAAACCCCCAGCAGATCAATAAATTTAAAATCAACCATTTCAACCTTATTCTCTTTTGCAAACGCCAATACTTCTTTCGGTGTCATCTTTGCTCCTTTGTTATTTTATAGTGATTGGTAATCGGCATCCTGCGATCCTTTCCCAATCCCTTTGGTGTAATCTTCGCCCCCAAGGGGGCCTGCCTTCTTTTGAACTCGGAATTATCTACCAACGCAATGACTTTTGCAACTGTTTTTCCATCAAATCCCATAGCCACAATTTCATCATAAGAGCGATCTTTCTCGATATACGCTTCTAGTATGGGGTCGAGCAGTTCATACGGAGGAAGCGCGTCGCAATCTTTCTGATTAGGCCGCAACTCCGCGGTGGGAGGACGAGACAAAATGCGCGGTGGAATAACAGCTCCCTGCTTGTTGCGATAACGTGCAACCTTATAAACAACCGTTTTCCATAAATCTTTTATGACGGCAAAACCGCCCGCCATATCCCCATACAAGGTGGCATAGCCCACACTCATCTCACTTTTATTTCCCGTTGTCAAAACAAGCCACCCGAACTTGTTGGATAAGGCCATGATCAGGTTCCCACGAATGCGTGCTTGCAAGTTCTCTTCGGTGGTATCAATTGGAAGTGCGCCAAAAGACACAGAGAGAGAATCAAAATAGGCGTGCAAGGCCTTCTCAATGGAGATTGTAATCAAGCGAATGCCCAAATTTTGAGCAAGTTTATTCGCATCTTCATGACTTTCTTTGGACGTATAACGCGACGGCATGAAAACGCCCACCACGTTTTTTTTGCCCAAGGCATCCACGGCAATCACGGCTGTCAGCGCGGAATCAATTCCACCAGAAATGGCAATAACCGTTTTCTTAAAACGATTCTTATGAACATAATCAAAAACCCCCATCTGCAATGCCCTGTAAATCTCTTCATTTTGGGGGGGCCGCCCCCCGGCGGTATTACAGCCCTCGTTGGGGCTGTGTCCGAAATAGATGTTGGCAAGCATCAACTCTTCCTCAAACGACTTACCCCTTGCGAGCAGGTTTCCTTTTTCATTAAAAATTAAACTCGCGCCGTCAAACACCAGTTCGTCTTGCCCGCCGACCATATTGACGTAGGCGATTACGACTTTATTTTCTTTTGCGCGGAGTGCCAGCACTTTTTCACGGCTCTCGCGAATACCGATGCGATAGGGAGAAGCGCTGATATTGATAATAAGTTTTGCGCCCCCTTTTAATGTTTGGGTACGGACGGGGCCATCTTCATGCCAGATATCTTCACAGATATTGACACCAACCGCTACACCCTTTAAGACAAAAACGGGTGCCGACGCTCCCTGATGAAAATAACGTGCCTCATCGAAAACCCCGTAATTAGGCAAATGACATTTATGGTAAATGAGCTGAATCTTTTTGTCATAAATGACTGCGGCAGAATTATAAATCTTTGTCTCCTCTGACAGGCCCGGCCCCTGCGGATCCACAAACCCAATAATCGCCGCAATGCCCGAACAATGCGGCACAATCTTTTTTAATGCCTTGATATTATCTTCAACAAAATGGGATTTTAGAACAAGGTCTTCTGGCGGATATCCCGTTAAAGCAAGTTCAGGAAAGGCGATTAGGTCAACCCGCTTTTTTTTGGCCTGATGGATATGGGCGATTATTTTTTGCCCGTTTCCAGAAAGATCTCCAACGGTGCTATTGATTTGGGCTAACGCAATTTTCATTCTTTCTTTTTATTCTTTCTTTTTATTCTTTTTTGGCCATTTCCCAAAGCGCATTCATTTCGTCATCTGTAAGTGCGGCCATCCCCCGGTCGCCTGCGGCCAACTCCATCTTTTTAAATCGTGCCATGAAACGGTTGACCATCTTGCGTAACGCCTCTTCAGGATTGACCTTGAGCAATCGGGCCACATTCACAATGGAAAAAAGAAGGTCACCCAGCTCGGCTTCCAACGCATCATGGTTCCCCGTGGCCAATGCCTCTTTTACTTCGCGTGTCTCTTCCTCTATCTTGAAAAATGCCGCTTCGGGGGTTTTCCAATCAAATCCCACCCGCCCTGCTTTCGCCTGAACTTGATGGGCGCGTAAAAGGGCCGGCAACTCCTTTGGAACGCCGTCTAGCGCAGACGATCCGGGCTCTCGTTCCTTGCGCTTTATCTCTTCCCATCGGGCGATTGCCGCACCACTTGTTAGTGATTCTGTCGTCTTCGAAAGAAACACATGGGGATGGCGGCGCGTCATTTTATCTATGGTCATCTTTACGATGTCGTCCATCTCAAACTCCCCATTCTCTTTGGCAACCTGCGCGTGAAAGACGACTTGGAACATAAGATCGCCCAACTCTTCACAAAGAAAATTCTTGTCTTTAGAATCAATGGCATCCAAAACCTCATACGCCTCTTCAATTAAGAACGGTTTTAATGACTCGCGCGTCTGCTCCTTATCCCACGGACACCCGGACGCTCCGCGCAACCGCTCCATGACTGAAATTAACTGATCAAATGCCAACGACATAAACGCTTCCTTGTAATATTGGAACTTTCAATTTCTGACCTTAGAAACATCCATTATAGGAATGTTGCAGGAGAAACACTGAATTTTTCTGATAGGGTTTTTATTTGACGCACATTTAGATTCCGTTTTCCGCTTAATATCTCTGAAACAACACCTTGACTCGCAATATCACTCAAATCTTTTTGCGTAAGCGAATGTTCAATCATCAATTCTTTCAATACGGTGACTGGGTCTGTATCTTCAAGCAGTTTCTGCTCTGTTTCGTATGTATGAACAAGATTGCCGATTGTTTCCATTAAATTGGCTAAAGGGTGTTCTTCGTTGTCTGCTATTTCATCAATCAGTGCGTCTAAAATGGCCACTAATTTTTGATAATGCTTTTCAGTATGAGGAACAGAAAGAATGTTGCTAATTTTCGGCCATATTGGAATAACCTTGTCAAGTTCAGCAATCATTGTCTTTGCCTCCATTTGTTTTTGTCGACAGGGGAAGCCCTATCCTTGACACCCTTTTTGACCCTCTGTTACGATACGGGCTTGATGAATGAGACACGAAAGGGGTTGATGATGTCAAATTTTCGTTCGGTTCGCAGGGGACGCTCCCCTTTTTTAGTTTTGGTTTTCTTCCTGCTTTGCTCCGCTGTTTCAGCAGATGCCGCGCCTAAAGTCACACGAACCGTTCTTAAAAACGGCCTTTCTGTCATCCTCGTCGAAGAGCCTAAGGCCCCGGTAGTAACGTTTCAGGTCTGGTACAAGGTGGGATCGCGTAACGAACGGATCGGCAAGACCGGGCTTTCTCATCTATTAGAACACATGATGTTCAAGGGCACCACGCGTTATGGCAAAGGAGCGTTCTCGCGGACTGTCGCCAAAAACGGCGGAACCGAAAACGCCTTTACCGGAAACGACTATACCGCCTACTTTGAAAACTTCGCCGCCGACCGCATTGATCTTTCTCTGGAATTAGAATCTGACCGAATGCAAAACCTGCTCATTGATGCCACCGAGTTTGGGTTAGAAAGAGAGGTCGTTAAAGAGGAACGAAGGTCCCGAACCGATGACGACCCTTATTCCGCGCTCGTAGAAACCCTTTATGCGACGGCCTTTCTGGTGCACCCTTACCACAACCCCGTGATTGGCTGGATGGACGATCTGAACCATTTAAGCCGAGAGGAGGCCTATCAACATTACAAGCAGTATTATCAGCCGAACAATGCCACGGTTGTCATTGTGGGTGATTTTAAATCTGAAACGCTTCTCCCCAAAGTCATTGCGAACTTTGAACCCATTCCAAAAGGCAAAGATCAACCGGAGAGAACGCCCATAGAACCGCCACAGATTGGAGAGCGGCGTGTCATTGTGAAAAGAGAGGCACAGCTTCCTGCTGTTTTCATGGGATTCCATACCCCAAACTACACAAGCCCTGACACCTACCCCCTTTCCGTCTTGGCCAGCATCCTCTCTTCTGGAAAAAGCAGTCGGCTTTATAAGGCACTGGTCTATCAACAGCAACTGGCATTAGATGCCGGAGGCTATTACGAAGACTTAACCACCGATCCCGAGCTGTTCTATTTCTATGGCACGCCCCGGCCCGGTGTTACGCTGGAATCCGTCGAGGCGGCATTAAATGCGGAGATCAAACGACTGCAAACGGATAAGGTCGCAGATGCGGAGCTGACAAAGGTTAAAAATCAGATTGAGGCATCGTTTGTTTTTGGGGCCGATTCTAATTTTGCGCGGGCCATGCAAATTGGCCGCGCAGAAACCGTTGCGGCCGGATACGATTACCTCACGACCTACATTGGTAATATTCAGAAGGTGACTGTGGATGACATACAGCGCGTGGCGCAAAAGTATCTTATTGAAGATCAAAAAACAGTTGGGATTCTCGTCCCCAAGCCCACACAGGAGAAGAACTAATGCGTTTTTATGCCTATTTGCTCATCGTGCTCTTTGTTACCGCCGGAAGCCAAACTGCCTTTGCCGAGATAACACCAAAACAAATTGTGCTAAAGAATGGACTCACCCTGCTTCTGATTGAACGACATTCCCTTCCGATTGTCAGCGTAGAAGTACTCATTAAGTCCGGGTCTGCAGATGATCCTTCAGAACTTTCTGGGGTGGCAAATCTTACGGCATCTCTTTTAGATGAAGGAACAAAAAAAAGAAGCTCCACGCAAATGGCTGAAGAGATTGATTTTGTCGGCGCATCACTTTCCGCGAGCGCAGATTTAGACTATACGGCCGTCAATTTGCGCGTTTTGAAAAAAGATATTGATTTAGGATTTGACATTCTCTCTGATGCCCTATTAAACCCTCTTTTTGACGCAAAGGAAGTCGAACGGGTGCGTCGTCTTATTTTGGGATCCATCCTCTCTGAAAAAGACGAGCCAACAACCATTGCCAGCCGCGCCTTTGACAATATCGTTTTTGCGAATCACCCCTATCGTCATCCCGTTATTGGCCTTGAGGCGTCGGTGCAGAAAATCAGTAGAGACGATATCACAGCGTTTTACCAAAAACACTATCTGCCTAAGAACGCGCTTCTTTCCATTGTGGGAGACGTTACAGAGAAGGAAGCCATAGCCGTCGTCAATAAATATTTTTCAACATGGAAGGGATCGCCGCCTAAAGCGCGTAAACTGCTTCCCCCAAACATACAGCCTCGGAAAACAGAACTTATCAATAAAGACCTCACGCAAACAACGGTGCTCATGGGCCATCTCGGCATTAGCCGCAAGCACCCCGATTTCTATCCCGTTATGGTCATGAATTATATTTTGGGAGGGGGCGGTTTTTCATCTCGTCTGCTCACCCATATTCGTGATAACAAAGGACTCGTTTATTCTGCGCATTCCTCATTTACCGCCAATCATCAACCGGGCTCTTTTGAGATATCCCTGCAAACAAAGCCCAGTAACACCAATGAGGCCATCGCGGCGACTTTGCAAGAAATCGCCCAGATTCTCAAAGACGGCGTTACAGAGACAGAGTTAGCAGAAGCCAAGTCTTATCTGATCGGCTCTTTTCCATTGCGCCTTGAGACCACCGGAAAGCTCGCGGGGCTTCTCTCTAAGGTCGGCTTTCACGAATTGGGACTTCAATATTTTACCGACTATCCAAAGTATATTGAGAAGGTAACACGCGAAGACGTATTAAGGGCGGCGAAAACCTATCTACAGCCTTCTCAAATAACGCTTATTGTTGTTGGAAATTTGGCCGAGGCAAAGGTAAAAGAGTTGCCATGAAAATCGGAGGAATCTCTGCCGTCATGGAGGAAACAGAACAAGAAGAAACGTTCGATGACCATTCGGAACCGGAATGTCCATCCGACATAGAATCCGACATAGAAACGGAAGAAGCTAAACCCGACAAAGCGGTTGACGACCAAAGAGGCCTCTCGGTTTACGACCCGTTGCATCGCTACCTTGCAGAGGTTCGCAAATACCCTTTTCTCACACGCGAGGAAGAAGTGCACCTTGCCATTTTATCCAAATCGCCCAATGACGACGCGCTCCAAGCCATTACAGACTTGGTTTTATCGCATCTTAGGCTCGTCGCTTCAATTGCTATGGAATATAGGCATCTCCCTATTGATACGATGGACTTGATTCAAGAGGGAAATATCGGCTTGATGCAGGCGATTAAGAAATTTGATCCCTACCGCAATATCCGTGTTGCCACTTATGCCGCATGGTGGATTCGCGCCTATATTCTAAAGTATCTGACGCAAAATTGGCGTCTTGTAAAAATAGGCACGACCGAAGTTCAGCGCAAGCTCTTCTTCAACTTATCCAAAGAGCGGGAAAAGCTGGAGAAGTCTGGGTTTGTCGCAGGGCCAAAATTGCTCGCAGACCGTTTGAATGTCAAAGAACAGGATGTGATTGAGGTGGAGCAGAGAATGAAGTGGGGACATGAGGTTTCTCTGGATGCGCCTTATGGAGAGAGAGATTCCGAGACGACGCTGATGGAAACCCTTCCTTCTTTAGAAGAGGGGGTTGAGCAGAGGGCCGCTAAAGAACAACTGACCCTTTTGTTTCAATCCAAGCTAAAAGAATTTTCCCAAACGCTCAACGCGCGCGACAAGCAAATTTTATCAGATCGTATTTTATCGGATCAACCGATAACGCTAGACGCTTTAGGGGTCCTATTTAAAATATCCAAAGAGCGGGTGCGGCAACTGGAAGAAAACTTGATTAAGAAATTAAAAAAGTTTATCAAGCAGGAGCTAAAAGATTTTGAGGATATCACGCCATAAATCATTTAGAAAATTTCATGTCTAACAATTATCATCTTTTTCTCTGTACCGGAACCACCTGCGCTGGGCAGGGTGCGGAAGATTCCCTGCATCTGTTGCGGGAAAGAATGGTTGAGAAAAACCTAAAGCATGTTCGTCTTACCTTAGCCCGCTGTCTGGGACAGTGCGGCAACGGCCCGAACATGGTTGTGTATGGAACCGGCACGACAGAAGGAACTTGGTACGGAAACCTCACAGAAGAAGAGATTGACCCCTTCATCTCCCAACACCTTATCAAAGGGGAGCCATTATCGCGTCTGGTGCGGGAGCCCGTGGATTAAGGCGAAACCTCATGAATAAAATTTGCATCTATCAAATTGAGTTTGACGGACATATTGGCATTACGGAAGAAGAACGCGGCACCCCCCAGCCTCTTTCGGTTGATATAGAACTCACCTGTAATATCAACACCGAATCTGATGATCTTTATGACACCATTGATTACGACCATCTCTGTAAAAAGATTGTGGAAATTGGACAGACCGAAACCTTAAACCTCATTGAGACCTTGGCCGACAAGATCGGAAACAAGGCTTTAGAAGATACACGCGTAACATCGGTTTTAGTCCGGGTTAAAAAATGTCGTCCTCCCCTCAAAGAAATTAAAGGCGGTTTTGTCGTAGAGATTTTACGGCATCGTCTATGCTAAACTGGCCCCAGGAGTGGGAATCTATATGAAAATCACTGAAGATACGGTTTCATCTGTTGCAAAATTGGCGCGATTGGCGATGGATCAAGACGAAATGAAGCGGTTCGCAGAACAATTAAGCGGTATTTTAACTTATGCCGAGAAATTAAATGAGTTAAACACCGACAATATAGAACCGACATCGCATGTGCTCCCTTTATCCAACATCTTTCGAGAAGACCTTTTGGCGCCGTCCCTTTCAGTTGATGCGGTCATGCAAAACGCGCCAGAAAAAGAGGGGCATTTTTTTAGGGTACCCAAAATCATAGA
>CAYJXH010000024.1:0-12286 GCA_964373975.1 uncultured Nitrospirota bacterium
GCGACGAGCAGAACCCCACCCGGAAAGACCCCCGATTCTACCCCCTCATTCATCTTTTTGGTAAGGGGAGTTTCCATAAGGGCACCTCGTCGGCAAGGGCGCGGGGAGACCAGATGAGTGCTAAAGCCATTTGCTCAATCTAGCCTTGGCTTCTTCGTTTGTGATTCCTTTCCCGTCCTTAATGGTTTGTTGGCCGTTTTTTATTTTTCCAAGTACGTACAGGTGGTACTGGATATCTTCTAATGTACTACCATCAGGAAGGTTATGGATCATCTCGGAGATTTGCTCTTTGAGTATTACCATATTGGAATTATAGCATGTGAGCCGAGAGTAAGATCAACCTATTAGCTGTGAAATTTTTCTTTCAGTTTGGCAACCAATTTTGTGTAGATTCCGCCGAAGCCGCCGCTGGACATAATGCAGACAAGATCGTTCGGTTTAAGCCGTTCCAATAGAAACAATACAATTTCATCTGCCGTGGGAATAAAATACCCCTCTTTTCCAAGCACCGAAAGGTCTTGAATAATCTGCTCTGGGTGAAGCCTTATCTCTTCGGGAAGTTTTTCGGGCGCAAACAGATTCGCCATGATCGTGACATCGGCATACTCAAAAGCCGTGACAAACTCTTTTTGAAACACATTCCTGCGGCTAGATGCCGATTTGGGTTCAAAAACAGCCCACAGACGTTTTGTCGGATATCGCAAGCGAAGCGCGAGAAATGTCTCCGAAATGGCCGTAGGATGATGCGCGAAATCGTCCATAACGATAATGTCGTTCACCTCTCCAACGATATCTTGCCGTCGCGCAACCCCCTGAAAAAGACGAATCCCATTTAAAATAGCGTCAAGAGAAAGTCCTATATGATGGGTTAGGGCAATTACGGCGAGCGTGTTTTTAATGTTGTGTCGGCCGATCATCGGCGATTTTACCGTAGCAATCTTTTCGTGGTGATGGAAAAGATCAAAACAGGTTAGCCCCTCCGCGCTGTAAATTCCGTCTGCCTGCCAATCGGCTTCGGGATTAAAACCATAAGTCGTTGTCTGGCAATCGGCCTCTTTTATGACCTCCAAAACAGCCGAGTCATCGCTCGCTACCAGCAACCCATCTTTTGGCAGGAGACGAACAAATTGTTTAAACGAGTCTTTGATCGCATCAAGACTCGCGTAAATATCGGTATGATCCAGTTCAATGCTGGTTAGAATGGCATG
This sequence comes from uncultured Nitrospirota bacterium, assembly GCA_964373975.1. Classification (GTDB taxonomy): domain Bacteria; phylum Nitrospirota; class Nitrospiria; order SBBL01; family SBBA01; genus JACPZM01. Next base: position 1,209 of record CAYJXH010000024.1, read on the forward strand.
ATAGGGGCGGTAATGCAGAAATTTGGGGCCTTTATCAAAAAAGGCGGTATTGTACTCATCCCCTTCAATAACAAAATGCGACCCTTTTCCCAGCAAATGATTGGTATTAAAATTCTTCATAATCCCGCCGACCATAACGCCGGGGTCTAGGCCGCCCGCGGTCAGAACAAAGGAAAGCAAGGAAGAAGTCGTGGTCTTGCCATGGGTTCCAGAAACGACTAAAGGCTTTCTGTCGTTGAGAAAAAAGATACGCAGAGCCTCTGGCATGGAATAATAAGGAATGCCGCGACGCAGCGTTTCCACGACCTCCGAATTGTCAGCGCTTACCGCATTTCCAATAATAACGCAGTCGGTGTCAGGATCTATGTGGCTTGGGTCAAACCCAATTTTGCAAGGGATTGCCGCTCTTTCTAGCAGGGTGCTCATGGGGGGAAAGACGCCAGCGTCGGAACCTGAAACTTGATATCCGGCCTCTTTCAAAAGGCCGGCGATCGCGGCCATGCCAACCCCTGAAATGGCAATCAGATGAATTTTTCGTATGGGTTGTGTTTGGTTTTCCATAAGACTAGATCTCGCCTGCCATTCTTAAAAGCTCTTGCTGATAAGTCCAGTCTTCAAACGGGCCGCCTCGGCGAACAGATCGGAAATAAAGATCACCCCAAACACCCGCAATTTGATGAATAGCCTCATGACGGGTAATCCCTTTTTTTAGAAGGCCTTTGAGGGCTTCCCCCACCTCGACGGGATCATCTGAATCTAACTGTTTTTCGATGGTAACATGCAGACCGGTATGCACAAGCGGATTGACCACAAAACCATTGATCTCTTGGGGCTGAAAGGCCGTTTCGCCAGCGGCCCAAAAAGGATCAAATTCGGGATGGGCAATCATTGTTTCTGCAATCAGCTCCGCGTCCCCTGAAAGCTCCTCTTTATTTTTTATTTTCTCCCAGACACTGCTATAAATGGCTGTTGCATGCTTTGAAAAAAGATCAATCATATATTCTCCCCCTTATATTCTAATTTGTGCCTCAAAAAGGGTTGCGTAAACGCCCTTCTTCTTGGCAATGAGTTTTTCGTGCGTGCCCGATTCCACGATTTTTCCCTTATCCACGACAAGAATCCGATCTACCTTTCGCAGGGATGAGAGCCGATGGGCAATGATTAAGGTTGTTCTATTGGCAAAAAGATTTTGTAATCCCTTTTGAATCCCTTCTTCCGTCTCCGAATCAATATTGGATGTCCCTTCATCAAAGACGATAATCGGCGGATTCTTTAAAAACGCCCTTGCAATGGCAACACGCTGTTTTTGACCAATGGAAAGCTTGACCCCCCTTTCCCCAATATGCGTTTCATATTGATCTGGAAGCTGTTCGATAAAATCGTTTGCACATGCGGCTTTTGTGGCATGTACAATCTCTGCAAACGCCGCGTGGGGATTTCCATACGCAATGTTCTCTCGCACGGTGCCATTGAAAAGAAACGGTTCCTGACGCACCAGACTAAATTGATCCCGCAGGGATTGAATGGACAGGTCACGCAAATCATACCCATCAATGGTAATCGTCCCCTCTTTTGCATCATAAAAACGCAAGAGCAACGATATCGTTGTGCTCTTTCCACTGCCAGTTGCCCCAACGAGCGCAACGGTCTCGCCGGGCGCGATTTTAAAATCCATCTTCTCTAAAACAGGCCGATTCTCAACATAATGAAACGAGACTTTCTGGAACGAAATCGCACCTGTGAGCCGCTCTGGAATGCTGACGGGCGCTTCTGGCTCTGCGACCGTAGGCGCCGTATCAAGCAACTCAAAGACACGTTCTGCGGCAACAAGGGCATGTTGCAACATGTGGTTGATTGAATGGATTTGGTTGATGGGGGCATAAAAAATAACGGCGTAGGATAAAAACGCGACCAGCTCGCCTATTGAGAGCATGCCTTCTGCCGCAAAATGGGCGCCAAATCCAATAATAAAAACCGTGCCGAAAGAAGCCAGCATGGCCATGGAGGGAGAGTAGAGCGACCAAAGCCGCGCAACCCCTAGACTCTCTTCACACAACGCACGATTGCGTTCTTCAAAACGACCTGCCTCATACTTTTGCCGATTAAAGATCATCGTCTCTCGGATGCCAGAGAGGCGGTCTTGCAAAAAGGAATTGATTTGCGCCAATTCGTGGCGAAGTCTTTTATAGCTCCGATGAAGGTGTGTTGTAAAAAAAATAGCAAAATAAATCAAAAAGGGAATGGGGATAATGGCCACAAGCGCCAGCCGCCATTCCAAAACAAACATCATCATGGTGACGCCCAATAGGGTTACCCCTGCGATCAGCAAGTTTTCCACCCCATCAATAAATATCCGCTCCATATTTTCGACATCGTTGTTGACCCGCGACATAATCTCGCCTGTAGAGCAATCATCAAAATAAGACAAAGACAGTTTCTGCACGGCCTGAAAAACCTGATTGCGGATATCGAATATGACATTTTGCTCTAGGGCATTATTGAGGCGAATCCGAACGACATTTAAACCGCCTTTAACGAGATAAATTCCGACCATACAGAAGACAAGGGTCATCAACAATGACGTCTGCTTGTTTCCAATCCCTTCGTCAATAGCCCTTTTAATGAGCCAAGGCGGAATCAACTCTAAAACGGTCGCGACGCCCGCGACAGAAAGCGTACAGGCGGCCAAGTTTTTGTAAGGCTTGACATACGTTAGGACACGGAACAAGAACTGCCATGAATCCCCTTTAAAACCCATTGTATTTTTCCATTGCAGTATAAGATTCTTCATGAATGTCCTATCCGGATAGGCACGGGCATAAACGTAATGATAAACAGAATAACAGACGCGATGCCCAGTAAGCGATGCCTGAAATCTAGCGGAACATCTTCATCAACCGTCGGCGGATGGCGCACGCCTAAAATAGCGGCCATTGCGGCCCAAACATACCAACCTTCCCATCCCGTCCATCCTAAGATAACCAGCGCAATAATCATTGCGATTGAAACGTACTTTTGCTTTTTCCCAACCAGCGCATAGGCAATATGGCCGCCATCGAGCTGTCCGATTGGAAGCATGTTCAAAGAGGTGACAAAAAGGCCGATCCATCCGGCAAAGGCAACGGAGTTTAATGCCAAATCAAATCCTTCTGCGGGCACCTTTGCCATAAGATGCGTAAGCCATGAGAATATCAGCGAGTCTCCAAGCTGTATGCCTGACGAGGCTTCATCCATTCTGACAATTTCAGAAGAATAAAGTCCGACACAAATGGCAACGATGGCGACACCAAATCCTGCGAATGGGCCAGCGGCCCCAATATCTAATAAGGCCTTCTTTTGCAATATGGGAGAGCGAATTTTAATAAATGCGCCAAAGGTTCCGATCAATCCATAAGGCGGCCACGGCCCTGGAATAAAATAAGGGAGAGAGGTTTTGACACCATACACTTGAGACGTAACGTAATGCCCCATTTCGTGGACAAAAAGAATCAGCATGAGTGTAAACGCAAAGGGAATGCCTTTCACCAAATCCAAAGGGCGCGAAAAGGGATCGCCACCCTCCTGATAACTGCCCGCCAACAGGGTTGTAAGGCACGTTAAGAAAAATAATATAACGGGAAGTGCCCGTTGTGCTTTTGCAATGGGCGGATCCCTCTCCCCGCAGGCGACGTTCGCCCCGCAGGCAACGTTTGCCTCGCAGGCGACGTTCGCTTTTTCATTTTCTTCTTCCATGTATTAGCTCCCGCCAGTCGGCCTGATGTCTCCCACTTCATAGAGGGGTAGGGTCATCCAGCTATCCCCACACTTAAGGAAAATTTCATCCTCGCCGACATCGGTTAGTATCCCTCTGTAGACCGTGCCATGGAAGTCAACCTCAACCTCTTTTCCTTTGAGTGTCTGTAAGCGATTTAACATTAATATCCCATTTCATTTAAGAAGAGGTCGTTTTCTCGCCATTCTTTTTTGACTTTTACCCAAAGCTGTAAAAAGACCTTGGTATCCAGAAGGCTTTCTATCTCTAATCGGGCGGCAGTGCCGATCTCTTTTAGCATGGCCCCCTTGTGTCCAATGAGAATCGGCTTCTGTGACTCTTTTTCAACATAAAGAGTGACTTCAATATGAATCAGTCCTTTTGCTTCATCCCGCAGAGGTCGCACCTCCTCTTTAAATTTCTCAATCTGGACTGAAACAACATAGGGCAGTTCGTCGTGTGTCTTTTCGATTGCCTTTTCTCTAATAATCTCGGACGCCAAAAACCGCACGGGCTGATCGGTGACCTGATCTTCTGGAAAATAAGGCGCGCCTTCTGGAAGATAAGAAAGCACCAAGGCGATTAGTCTTTCCGTATTCTCCCCTGTTTTAGCGCAAATCGGTATTATTTCAGAAAAGTTATGGGTGGTGGTTAGCTCCTTTTGATTATTTAAGGCATCTAGGGTAGAAATTAACCGGCTCTTTCCGATCAGATCAATTTTATTGACAACCAATATCTTTGGCGTCTCTATTTTTTTTAGAATATCAAACAAGAGCTGATCTTCCGACGCTTGTTCAGGCTCGATAAAAAGAAGAATGAGATCCACCTCGCGAACGGCACTGCGTGCGGTTTGAACCATACGCTGATTGAGGCGCGACTTTTCTTTTTCCGTATGATGAACGCCGGGGGTATCAAAAAAAATAATCTGGCCCGAAGGAAGATGTTTGACACCAAGAATCTTATTGCGCGTCGTCTGCGGCTTATCAGAGACAATAGATATCTTTTGACCAAGAACCTGATTTAAGAACGTAGACTTCCCAACATTAGGCCGACCGACAATAGCAACAAATCCAGATTTGTACATTTTAAAAAAGTGAATAGGATTGCCTACTCACCCTTTCTTCTCCAATGGCAAAACAAGGCGGCTATTCCCGTCTGGGGCCGGCACCCCATAGAATTCGTAGACGATTTCGCCCTTCTTCACAAGACCCAAACGTTCTCGCGCAATGGCCTCAACATAGAAAGGGTCTGTTCTGAACCCCTCAATCTCACCAAGAATCTGCGCATTTTTAATTTCCAAGAGATGGGCCGCTTGCCGAGCCTGTCCTAATATATGCCGCATTTTTGAGAAATTAAAGAACCCCATTTCCCCAAAGAAGAACGAGAAGATGAGCGATCCCATCATAAAAAACATGACGGCAAAAAGAAGCCGGTGTCTTTTCTTTTGACGATGCGCGATCTCTTTTAGGCTTTTATTGGGAAGCGACATACAGGCCCATCCCCGGGAACATGGCGTGGCCGCCAAGTTCCTCCTCTATTCTTAACAGTTGGTTATACTTCGCCACGCGATCGGTTCTGGATAATGAGCCCGTCTTAATCTGTCCGGATGAGACCCCCACTGCAAGATCGGCAATGACTGCATCTTCGGTCTCTCCAGAGCGATGCGAGACAATCGTTTTAAAATTTGCGGCCTTTGCGCAGGCAATCGTTTTGCGTGTCTCGGTTAGGGTGCCAATCTGATTGAGTTTAATCAGGATGGCATTGGCAAGATGATCGGTGATCCCTTGCCTAAGACAGGCTTCATTGGTTACAAAAAGGTCGTCTCCCACAAGTTGCACTTTATTTCCTAATTGCTTGGTCATCTCTTTCCATCCCGCAAAGTCGTTTTCAGAAAGGCCATCTTCTATTGAGACAATGGGAAAAGCAGAAATAAGTCGGGCATAATAAGCGACCATTTCGTCGGACGAATAGACTTTCTTCTCGGACGCAAGATGATATTTCCCATCCTTGCAAAATGACGAAGCCGCAACATCTATGGCCAAGAGCACCTCTTTTTTCGGGGTATAGCCTGCGGCAACAACAGCGTTTAGAATCAGCTCCAACGCCTCTTGATGCGATCTGACTGCTGGTGCAAACCCTCCCTCATCGCCCACGGCGGTTGTGTAGCCTGCCTTCTTTAGAACATTTTTCAAGGCATGGAAAATCTCTGTTCCCATGCGAAGCGATTCTGAAAATGAGGAGGCTCCGGCAGGGATAATCATAAATTCCTGAAAATCGAGGCCGTTGTCGGCATGCATTCCGCCATTGATAATGTTCATCATCGGAACTGGAAGTGTACACGCGGAGGGTCCCCCAAGGTAGCGGTAGAGGGGAAGATTCGCCTCGGAAGCGGCGGCTTTTGCATTGGCCAGAGAGACCCCCAAAATAGCATTGGCCCCAAGCACCCCCTTATTGGGGGTTCCATCTAACGCAATTAAGGTTTCGTCTAGCGCGGCTTGATCCTTCGCCTCTTTGCCAATGATCGCAGGGGCAATTTTTTGAGTCACGTTTTTAACGGCCGATAAAACGCCCTTGCCGCAATACCGTTTAGGATTGTTGTCTCGAAGCTCTATCGCCTCGCGTTCTCCAGTAGATGCGCCAGAGGGAACGGACGCCCGCCCAAAAGCCCCGGAGGATAGACGCACCTCCACTTCAATAGTAGGATTGCCGCGAGAATCTAAAATCTCCCGCGCATGAAGATTGGTAATTGCACTCATATTTTATTTCTCTCTCATCATAAGAAAATCCCCAATAAGAAAATTCATTGCACAGGCCATCTTATATCTGATACTCTCTTGCTGGGAATTTAAGGATCGAACAAACATAATAAAAAAGGAGAAAAATGTCAACTTATGAAATGAATAAACCCGATTTTTCAAATCTTGCAAACTCGCCTAAGGTCATGGCTTTTGGTATCGTTGCGGGCATTGTATTGCTGATCCTCTTTAATTGTTTTCAAGTTGTAGGCCCGGGGGAACGGGGCGTTGTATTCAGCCAGCTCACAGGGGTTCGAGAGGTGACGCTAGGAGAAGGGATGCACTTTAAGCTTCCGTTTATTGAAAACATTATCACGATGGATGTCCGTGTTCAAAAAGTGCAGTCCAATGCGTCGGCGGCGTCCAAAGATCTTCAGAACATTTCTTCCGTTATTGCTGTTAATTTTCATGTGGACCCAGATCGCGCCCAACTTGTTTACCAAGAGATTGGGCGGCAGTTTGCCGAACGGGTGATTGATCCTGCCGTGCAGGAATCGGTTAAAGCCGTCGCGGCTAATTTTACGGCAGAAGAGCTTATTACGCGCAGAGGCGATGTGAAGAATCAAGTACAGGCAGGGCTGTCCGCGCGGCTGGCCCGATTTAATATCATACTTGACGAATTTTCCATTGTTGATTTTGCCTTCTCGGAACAATTTAATCGGGCCATTGAAGAGAAACAGACGGCCGAACAAAACGCCTTGAAAGCCAAAAGGGATTTAGACCGTATTACAATTGAAGCCCAACAGCGTATCACGCAGGCCAAGGGAGAAGCCGAGGCACAGAGGGTGCAGGCGCAAACGATTACGCCTATTATGTTGCAATTAACCGCAATTCAGAAATGGAACGGTGTTCTGCCGCAAGTCACCAGTGGGGCCACGCCCTTTATTGACATTAAAACACTGAGCGGGAAATAGAGTTCCTTTGAGTTTCAAATGGGTGAATCCCCTCCTTCACAAGGAGGGGTAGGGGAGGCTGCCAGATGCGATTTACATGCCCTAACCGACTGCGACTACGATTGGTTTCTTCTTGCGATTTTTGGGGGAGAACAAAACCGATATCAAGAAAATAAACGTCAACAGCAAAACAATCGTGGCGCCGGATGGAAGATCAAACAGATAAGAAAGCAGTACGCCAGCCCACGATGCAAGGACGCCAATCATTGCAGACCCGATCATCATCGAACGAATATGGGTTGCAAACTGTTGCGCCGTCGCCGCGGGAATCACTAAAAGGGCAAAGACCAGCATCGCCCCAACGGCTTTTAGTGAAATAACAATGGATAACGAGATGAGGTTTAATAGCAAAAAGAAAAGCCATTTTGCGGGGATGCCGCTGGCCTCCGCCATTTCCTGATCAAACGAGATAAAATGGAACTCCTTGAAAAAAAGAGTGAGACAGATTAGAATGACCAGCGAGAGCCCCACGATCATTTTTAAATCGTCTGCAGTTACAGAAAGAATACTGCCAAAGAGATACCCTAAAACTTCAGGATTGTACGTTCGCATGAGGCCAAGAAAAAGAATGGCCAGTGCCATGGTGAGTGTGTAAAAAATTCCGATAGAGACATCGGGCTTGATCCGTCCCTGTCGTTCGAGAAATCCAGTAACCCAGACCGTAGAAACCCCAAAGAGGACGGCCATAATGAGCGGATTCACCCCGACAAGAAAACCCAATGCAACACCCGCAAACGCCGCATGAGAGGTTCCGGCCCCAATAAAGGCCAGCCCCTTTAAAACAACAAAAACGCCAATGAGCGAACAGACGATGCCAATGAGGGCCGAGGCCATAAAGGCCCTCTGCATAAATCCGTAAGAGAGAATCTCTAACATGGAGTTATGAAATAGATGTGGTCAGAAGGGTGACCTGATTTTTCAAAACATCCAGGAAGCCTTCACCGACTTGATAAGATTTTTTAGTCATATCAGGAGAGGTTACGGTGAAGGCGCCTGTTATCAGGGTTGAAATCAGCGGGGCATGATTTGCCAAAACGCCGAAACTGCCGCTTTGCCCGGGGGCAACCAAGGACAAAACCTCGCCCTTAAAAAAAACCGATTCTGGGGTTACGATTGTAAGATGAAACGGGGTCATTTATTTTTTAGCCGTTCTCCCTTTTCCTGGGCCTCTTCTATTGTTCCAACCATATAAAACGCCTGCTCTGGCAACGAATCGAGCTTTCCGTCGAGGATCATTTTAAATCCCCTCACCGAATCAGCCAACTTCACATATCGCCCCGGGGCACCGGTAAAGACCTCCGCGACAAAGAAGGGCTGTGAGAGAAACCGTTGTATTTTTCTCGCCCGTTGCACGGTCAATTTGTCTTCTTCTGAAAGCTCGTCCATGCCCAAAATGGCAATGATATCTTGCAATTCTTTAAACCGCTGCAAGAGGCGCTGAACGGCCATTGCAACTTGATAATGCTCTTCGCCCACAATCTGCGGGGATAATAACCGCGAAGTTGAATCTAGCGGATCCACTGCGGGGTAGATGCCCATCTCGGCGATCTGTCGCGACAATACAGTTGTCGCGTCCAAGTGACTAAACGTTGTAGCTGGAGCGGGATCAGTTAAATCGTCTGCAGGAACATAAATCGCCTGCACCGAGGTAATAGACCCGCGCGTTGTGGAGGCAATGCGCTCTTGCAGCATGCCCATCTCGGTCGCTAAAGTTGGCTGATACCCAACCGCCGAGGGCATTCTCCCCAACAAGGCAGAAACTTCCGACCCTGCCTGAACAAACCGAAAGATGTTGTCTATAAAGAGCAAGACGTCCTGACGCTTTTCATCTCTAAAATATTCCGCCATAGTCAGCCCCGACAAAGCGATGCGAAGCCGTGACCCCGGCGGTTCGTTCATCTGCCCAAAGACGAGGGCCGCTTTATTGAGTACCCCGGATTCAGACATCTCCGCGTATAGCTCATTCCCTTCACGGGTTCGCTCGCCCACCCCCGCAAACACAGAGAACCCGCCATGTTCCGTAGCGATACTGCGAATAAGCTCCATAATAATAACGGTCTTCCCAACACCAGCACCACCAAAAAGACCGACCTTACCGCCCTTCGCGTAGGGGGCTAAAAGATCAACCACCTTAATCCCTGTTTCCAAAACCGAGGCAACAGGAACCTGCACCGCCAGTGTCGGTGCCAGTCTGTGAATTGGCCAAGAAATCTCTGGATTGGGCACTGGCCCTTTCCCGTCAATTGGCTCGCCTAAGACATTAAAAAGACGGCCCAGGACCTGCTCCCCAACCGGCACAGAAATCGGCGCCCCCAGATCGGTTGCCTTCATACCTCGCACCAATCCGTCTGTTGATCCCATTCCGATACATTTCACCGTATCGTTTCCAATATGCTGGGCTACTTCCAAAATCAGTTTCGTGCCTTGTTCGGGTTGTTCAATCGAAATAGCATTATAGATAGCGGGGATTTCTCCCGCCGGAAATGCAATATCAACTGTCGGCCCAATTACTTGTATAATTTTTCCTTCTGCCATGGTCGTCTCCTCTTCTTTTTTATCCTTTTAAGGCTTCTCCCGCAGTTACGATTTCTAAAAGCTCTTTGGTGATGGCGGCTTGACGCGCCTTGTTGCGCAGGAGGGTTAGATTGCGAATCATCTCCTTTGCGTTGTCTGTTGCGCTTTTCATTGCAATCATTCGAGCGGAATTTTCCGCCGTAAACGCCTCCATGAGCAACACATAGATTTTAGAAGCAATATAGGTCGGCAATAAATGATTTAAAATCTCTTGGCTTGATGGCTCTAAATAGGTCTTTACTTCCTCTTCACTTTTTCCCCGCTCCAAAGGCAAAAGTTTTGATGAAGCGGGCTTAATGGAGAGGGCAGAACGGTACGCAGTATAAATGAGATGCACCGCATCAAATCGGCCAGAAATATACGCCTCTGCAAGACTATCGGTGATTTTGGAAATGCTCAAAAAATCTGGTTTTCTCGCCATGTCTAAATGTCTTGAAAAAATGGGCCACTTTCTTTTCTTGAAATAATCGTCCCCCTTTTTCCCAATCAGAATAAGTTCCGCCTTCCCTTCGGGATATTTTCCCAATAATCCCTCTGCAAAAGAAATGATGTTGGTGTTGTAAGCCCCGCATAAACCCCGATCCGAGGTGATGACAACCAAGGCAATGGCCTTTTCCTCTCTGGGGGTAAGAAACGGATGCGAGAGTTCTGTCCCGGTATTTTGAAGGTGGGATAAGAGTTCTGTAATCTTCTCAAAATACGGCTTGGACTGGAGCAGTTTCTCATGCGATTTCTTCAGACGAGACGCGGAAACCATCTGCATGGTTTTCGTAATCTGCTGGGTCTTCTGCGCCGCCCGAATCCGCCCTAATAAACTTCTATAATTGAGTACAGCCATCCGCGATCTCTACGGTTTCCAGTCTAGTTTAAACGCTAAAACTGCATCGTCTAATTTCTTGGCCATCTCGTCACTCACGAGTTTTTCTTTATCAATGGACAAAGATATTTCGAGATAACTTTCCGCAATCTTTTTTAAGAAATCTTCTTGGAACTTCTTGACCTTGT
>CAYJXH010000025.1:0-12230 GCA_964373975.1 uncultured Nitrospirota bacterium
CGCAGGGCACGTTGCCCTAAAATAAATTGTTTGATATTAAAGGCAATCGCTGTAGCGGTAAAAGCCGTGGCAGTTGCAATTAAATCTTCCGAAGAAAAAGATTTTTTCTCATGCACCAATCGGTCAATAATTGCTTTTCCAAAGGCCTCTCGTCCCGTACTCTTGGGCGGCTTCCTCCGTATAAATGGATGCCGCATTAACTCCGATAACAAGGGTAAAATAACTTTTCCCGTGCGTGCGATATTTCCATGCAGATCCATGTTCTTTTTTGTAAGAATTCGGACAAGGCCGTCAATAAGCATATTTCCCGGCCCCATATCAAACGCACGAACATCTTCTTTTTTTCCGCCTGCCTGCAAATAAGTGACATTGCTAATGCCGCCGATATTCACAATAGCGCGTGATTTCTTTTTATGGCCAAAGAGGTGATAATGCAAAAGCGGGGTAAGCGGCGCGCCCTCACCGCCTGCGGCCATATCTCTGGGCCTAAAATCGGCAATGGTCGTTACCCCCGTTCGTTCTGCAATGACAGCGGGCTCGCCAATCTGAAGGGTAGAACGAATTTTCCATTTCCCCTCTTTTTTGGGGACGGGCAAATGGTGGATGGTCTGCCCATGAGAACCAATAAGACTTATCGCCGACAGCGGGACGCCAGACTTTTTTGAAATTTGAATTGCGGCATCGGCAAATAGCTCTCCCAAGTAGAAATTAAGATGGCAAATATCTGCTACCGACTGCGGATTCCCAGAGGCGAGGGCAATTAAATCTTGTTGCAGTTTTTTGGAATAAGGATAAATATCAAAATCAATAAGGCGGATGCGATCCCCGAGCCTACTAATTTCTACAAGGGCGGCATCAATGCCATCTGAAGAGGTTCCAGAAATAAGGCCTATAACTTTCAAAAGAGTCACCCAATAGGTTTCAGAGAATGATATCAGGGTTTGACAGAAATGATATCAACAAGAGGTGAGGCTAGAATAAGGTAAGGGCGGGTTTGGAACCCGCCCTTACGGAAAAAACTATCGGTCTCGACCGCCTCCGCCGCCACGGCCGCCAGAGGAACGCCCTCCGCCGCCGCCACCACGGCCACCGCCACCGCCAGCGCCGCCGGGGCGATATCCGCCGCCAGCACCGCCACCACCGCCCCATCCCCCGCCAGATCGCTCTTCGCGTGGACGAGCGACATTGACTGTGAGGTCACGGTCTCCCATTTTAGCACCGTGGAACTGAGTAATTGCCTTTTGAGCCTCTGCCTGTGTGCCCATCTCGACAAAAGCAAACCCTTTCGAGCGGCCGGTATCGCGGTCTTTAATCAGCATGACAGATGAAACTGTGCCAGCCTGTGCGAACAAGGTCTGTAAGTCTTCCTCTGTGGTTGAATACGATAAATTTCCTACATAAAGCTTCGTTTCCATCTTCTCTCTATCTCCTTATTATGCTTCTTATATGGTGCGACCGGACCGGCCCCACAGCTTGCGTTACATGTTATGTTACATGAACCTTTTGACTGTACAGGAATTCTTATACAAATGTCAAATCGGGGCGATCCGTTTGAGGCGTAGATCAGTCGTTACCCCGCTACCCTCCCCCCACGCCCACGCGGCGTTCTATTTTTTGCAGAATCTGTTGCATGAAGGCTCTGTCTTCGGGGTGCCAGTATTTCTCTGTAATGAGTCTTCCTACAAGCGGAAAGGCCGATTTGGTTCCAATTTCACCCAATAGCCTGCAAATTGCTTTTTTTATTTCGTACCCCTTTTCATGATGTTTCTCCCGCACCAAACCAAACATGCCGGGTTTGTCAGGCGTTAATGCGTTACATAAGATTGGCTCAAAATGTTCCGCAGAGGCTAGGTTAAGATGGGCAATCGTTTCAAGCGCCAGACAGCACGCAAGCTGGATCTGATTATCGGTTTCAGATTCATTCGTCCGTTTTTTCTTCAGGGCCTCTTCTATGAATATTCGTACCTGCTCGCTCATGGGATCGAAATTACCTAACGCCGCAACCGCACGACTTCGAAAGGCTATATCCGGGTTTTCTAACTCCTTTAGCAGAAGCTTCTCTACCTGTGATCCTTTCATTTTGCCGTAACTTGTCATGACCTCTTCTCGAACACGCAGATTCGGATGCCGCTGACAGCGCTTTAGAAAGAGCAATACGGGTTCTTCCGATAAGCCAATATCTCCTAAGATCATCGTCACGTTCCGCAACGTATACCAGTTCCGAGTGGGATCGTTCGCGTAAGCAAGCAGTTCAGGCAGGCCATCTTTTCCCGTGGCCGCCAACACCTTACAGATATTTCTCCGCAGAAAAATATCTTCGTCTGTGCAAAATGGAAGGAGCGATTTACAGAAAAAAAGAGAAAGCGGCTCTAATATAACAAACAGTTCTTTGCGCGTAGGAATGTCACGGTTAGAGACCTTGGATAAAATCGTTTCTTGCATGGAGGGTATGCCGACTTGGGCCAAAAAATCAGATGCCTTCCCTTTCCATACGAGACGCATTTGGTCTAGGAGTTCCCCAAACAATAAGAATTCATTTCGTTTGAGTAGAATCGGAAGAATCAGCGTCAGTTCGTTGAATTTTTCGCTATCCCCTCCCTGAATGCCTTCCCAATAACGCGCCTTGTCTTGCAAATAGGTATGGGTCTTTCTTATGAGATAGACCCGATCTAGTATCGGTTCTGGAATCTCCAGAAGGGTAATCGTTTTCTCATGAAGCAGTGCCTCTAATATCTCTTCTGACGCGTCTTTCATTTTATCTAATGAAAGGTTCAAGACGATTTTTTTTATGATAGCAATTAGACGATCATGATCTTTGGCCGGTATATTTTCTTTGAGCGCGACGGCATATTCCAATAAGAATTTCCAAAGCAGGTCTTTCCCAACACCATTGCTGACTTCCCATTCCACATCAATAGGCACGCCCCAGCCGGAAAGTTCTATTTCACTGCCGTGCATCAGAATCTCTTTTAAAATGGCCGTGTCCGAAAGCGAAACGAGCATATCCAAAAAAACGTGTTCTTTTTGCTCAATCTTTTGATCCTCTGTAAGCTGGGCATGGAGCGGAATCGTTCGTAACTCCTTTTGAAGCCGCGTGAGCATCATTTGGGTCATAAAATGCAGAGATTCTTTTCCGACAAACAACTCTTTCTCATAAACAATCGAGGCATGAATAATCTGTTGACGGACGAGCCTCTCTGTAATGGTTTGAATCTCTTGGTCTATATCTGATGGATTGAGCGTATCTTGCATGATCTCGATAAACCGATCGAATTCCTCAAGCGTCATGCCAGGCTTTAATGTAAACCCTGCCAGATACCGTCTGTTAAAAAAGTCAAAGACCTTGGGGGTAAAGAGTTCTGCCATGTCGGGAGAAAACAGTTTTTCAAGCGGCGTGATCTCGGATAAGGCGCCATAAATGAGAACGACAGATGTGTTCTCATGGTTCTGGATAATGAATGAAACTTCGCGATCCCTTTCCGCGAGATAACGCCATTCCTGAAAAAGCGCCTGTTTTGCTGTAGCCGCTTTTGCATCGCCAGACTGAAAATGTCCAATTTTAAGCAGTGCCTGAAAAAACGCAATAATGAATTTTCCGAGATGTCCTGCAATCGGCTGGTCTTCGACGGGAAATTGCTTTTTTATATCAAAAGGTAGTTCCATTTTCTCCACGCGTTAATCGTAGGTTAAAAGTGAAACGATGGGAATACCCGATAGCCGCTCCCGCCCTTTTAACCCTAATAACTCAATGACAAATGCAACACTGATAACATTCCCTCCTAATTTTTTGACAAGGTTAACCGTTGCGGAAATGGTGCCGCCGGTTGCCAAAAGATCGTCTACGATTAAGACCCTTTCTCCCTCGGAAATAGCGTCTTCATGAATAGCCAAACGATCGGAACCGTATTCCAACTGATAGGGTTCTTCGATTGTTTTATAGGGAAGTTTTCCCGGTTTTCGGACGGGCACAAAACCTGTGCGCAGTTGATGGGCAATGGCCGTCCCAAAGATAAAGCCCCGCGACTCTATCGCGACGACCTTGTCTATTTTTTTATCTCGAAAAGGGTCTGTTAGCTTTGCGATAACCTCTGCAAAATAGTCTTTCTCCATAAGGAGTGTTGTAATGTCATAAAAAAGAATTCCTTTTTTTGGGAAATCTGGGACCTCGCGAATCTTTGACTTTAAATCCATACGCCTCCTTATCTTATAGGGTAGAGACCTATTGCCTGTACGCGTCTCTACAAAATGCCTTCTGCGTCTTCATTGCGAATAACACCCCGCAACGCTTTTAGCGCGGCCATCTCGATTTGTCGAATGCGTTCGCGTGAAAAGCCCATTTCCTTTCCAATTTCCTCTAATGTGCAGGGTTCCCCGCCGCCAAATCCAAACCGTAAGGTAATAACCTGCCGCTCCGATTTCTGAAGATTTTGCAGTCTGCGGTCTATGGCTTCTTTCTGAAATGCCTGCTCGGCAATTGCTGGGGGAGAGGCTTGTGCTTGATCTTCGATCACATCTTTCAAGGTGGCATCCTCGTCTTCATTGCCCGGAAGGGGCGCGTCTAACGAGTAGGTACTCCGTAAAAGCTGTTGAATTTCCTCCACCTTTTTTGGGGAAATCTTCATGCGTTGTGCGATTTCAAACGTATCCGGTTTCCGTCCCCGTTCTTGAAGCAGGTCTTGCATGCAGGAAAGATATTGATTGATTCCCTCAACCACATGCACAGGACAGCGAATAACCTTGCCATAATTAATAATAGCGCGTTGTATCCCTTGCCGAATCCACCAAGTCGCATACGTTGAAAACCGAAACCCTTTTTTGTAATCGTATTTCTCAACCGCTTTGATCAGACCGATATTGCCCTCTTCAATCAAGTCGTCTAAGGGAAGTCCTTTATTGGAATGTCGTTTTGCGATACTCACGACGAGGCGGAGGTTCGACTCAATCATTCTATTGCGCGCGGCGTCATCGCCCTTGGCAACTTTTTTGGCCAAGTCCATTTCTTCTTCCGCGGTCAGAAGGTTTGAGTAAGAAATGTCTTTCAGGTAAGCTGAAACCGCTTCGGCCTCATGGAATGGGTTTGGCTCTTCGCATTCTTGCCCCTCCTCATTCCGATCGAGGAGAAGGGTTTCCTCATCCGAATTGTTGGTATAGGGATCGTTATTCTTTTGGTCAGTCTGTTCCGAGTTCATAGCGCCAAAAAACCCCTATGGGGATTAAAAAAGGATTGAAAAATCTTTAAAGCGATCGGAATGCGGCTTCCACGAGACCTCTAGGTCAATGACCTTTGAAAGGGAAGGCCCTCGGTGTAAATGTTCCAGAAAGAGGTCAATCCGTGTCCGCTCTCCCTCGAGTTCGATTTCAACCCGGCCGTCTGAAAGGTTCTTAACAAACCCCTTTAGGCCAAGGAGAAACGCGTATCTCTGCGCAAAATTTCGAAAGCCCACCCCTTGTACTTGGCCGTTAATATAGATATGTGCCGCACTTTTGTCTGCCATCTGCTCCCCTAGAAAAGTGTCGGGGCGAGAGGATTTGAACCTCCGACCTCACCGTCCCGAACGGTGCGCGCTACCAAACTGCGCTACGCCCCGAGTCAATCATTATCAATCTGCCTCCCCTGTGTTCTGCCGAGAGATTTGCGTAAAGTAGCAGAATTTTTTAAAAAAGTCAAAACTATATCAGGGACATTAGATTATGTTATAAGATGGAAATCCCTGTCAGTTTTGCCCCCGTAGCTCAGGCGGATAGAGCAGTGGTTTCCTAAACCGCGTGCCGGGTGTTCGAGTCACCCCGGGGGCACCCTAGGCAGCTACGGCGATTTTTTTCTGCCATGCAATGCTAAATAGGCGATAATGGTATCAACCTCTTTATTTTCGGGAAGTGTCAGAAGAGATTTAGGATAGTATCCTTTTGTCCGTTGCATGCGTTCGAGCATACGCAGGACCACTTTCGGCCATTCTTGCGCCGAATGCGATTTTGGATCGGCAAGGGCATGGCATTGTGTGCAGACTGTGATAAACGTTTTGGCACTAGGGGACGCTTTGTCTTCGAGCATTTGAGAAGTAAATCCAGTGGGCATGACAGATTGTTTTCGCGGAGGCCCTGGCCCATCGTTAATAGAAGATAATATAAGGATTGCGCCTATCGTTGTAAAAACAACTGCGATAATGGGAAAAAGATTCTTCTTGAAATTGAAATCTTTTGGGATCAAATTGGGAACCCCATCCGGGTGTGGTTGCGGGGAGAGGATTTGAACCTCTGGCCTTCGGGTTATGAGCCCGACGAGCTACCAAGCTGCTCCACCCCGCGAGGAGCATGGTAGCAAGGTTGCGATGGGAAGTCAAATCGCTGTATCACTAAGGATCAGGCCGAATTCCCACCAGCACTTCATCGGGGTTGACGCGGTCGCCTTCAATGACATAAATCTTTTTCACAACACCCGCAATCGGGGCATGAACTTCACTCTGCATCTTCATCGCTTCAACAATTAAAACGGCTTGCCCTTGTGAAATCTTGTCTCCTTCAGCAACGTTCACGCGAACCACCACCCCCGGCATGGGGGCCGTAACATCCCCGTCGTGCGTTGCCCTTGGACGGGTAGACCGCCCACCAACCTTCACGTCAATTTGTCCTGCGGCACTCGGAACAATCTCCAACAACGATTCCACCAGCACCTCTTCTAATTGGCCATCTACATAAATAAAATAAGGCCGCCCGCCCTCTTCAGGATGCCCTACCCCGCCTAACTTTACATGAAAGGTCTCCCCATGTATCTTCACGTTAAACTCACTGGGGGCCAAAGTGGGAGGTGGTGAAGAAGACTTATTTTCAGCCGCAATGGCCTTTCCATCCGATTCCGTTAATGCCTGCGGCTCTTTCCGCTTCGCAAAAAACTCCTTTGCCACATTGGGGAAAAGCGCATAGGTTAAGATGTCATCTATATTGGTTGTGATCTCCTTGATCGCTTCGCCTGCGGCTGTAAGCTCCGGTGAAAGAATATCGGCGGGACGCGCAGTGATAGGCTCTTCGTCTCCAATCGCCTTTTTCTGGATATCCCTATCAATGGGTGCGGGCGTCTTTCCGTATAAACCCTTGAGGTAGTTTTTCGTTTCCGTTGTGATGACCTTGTATCGCTCCCCCGCCAATACATTCAGTGTGGCTTGCGTTCCCACAATTTGAGAAGTTGGCGTTACCAAAGGAGGATATCCAAAATCTTTCCTCACCTTAGGCACCTCTTCTAACACCTCCTGCATCCTCCCTAACGCATTTTGCTCGGACAACTGCAAAGCCAGATTCGACGTCATCCCTCCGGGAATTTGATAAATAACCACCTTGGGGTCAACACAGGTATACTCCGACTCAAATGCCTTGTATTTTTTTCGGACCTCTTTGAAATATTCAGAGATTTCAGAAAGCAGTTGCATATTTAATTTCGGATCGGACTTCCCGCCTTCAAGAATCTTCACGAGGGTTTCCAGTGGGGGATGAGATGTTCCAGAGGCCATGGGGGAAAACGCGGTGTCCACCATGTCAAGACCGGCTTCAATCGCTTTCACGCAGGTGGCAACCGACATACCGCTACTATCATGCGTATGAAGATGCAACGGAACCGTGATCGCTTCTTTTATTTTGCTGACGAGATCAAAGGCCGCGTAGGGAGAAAGCAATCCTGCCATGTCTTTGATGCAGATTGAATCGGACCCCATATCCTCCAGCCGTTTTGCCATCTCAACAAAAAGGGCGTTGTTGTGCACAGGCGATTCTGTATAGCAAAATACGCCTTCAACCTTTCCGCCATATTTGAGCGTTGCCTTCACCGCTGTCTTAATGTTTCGGAAATCGTTTAATGCGTCAAAGATACGAATAATGTTGATACCGTTTACAATAGACCGATCCACAAATCGTTCTACCACATCATCGGCATAGTGCCGATATCCCACAAGATTCTGGCCGCGCAGAAGCATTTGAAAAGGGGTTTTTGGCATCAAAACTTTTAGCTTGCGAATCCGCTCCCACGGGTCTTCTCGCAGAAACCGAATGGCGGCGTCGAAGGTGGCTCCGCCCCACATCTCTACGGAGCAAAAGCCGACTTCGTCAATTTTAGAAGCGATGGGAAGCATATCTACGGTGCGCAGGCGCGTGGCAATCGTGGACTGCTGACCATCCCTAAGGGTTAAATCCATAATCTTGATTGGTCTTGTTTTTGTCTTCATCTTTACCCTTTCGAATAAGCCGCAATTGCGGCGGCCACGGCTACCACCCTGTCCATCTTATTATAATCGGCCTCGACATTTAGTTGCGTGAGATGCGTTTCGATATAGGTAATATCAAATCGGCCTTCAATGAAATCGGGGTCTTTTAGAATTTTTTTATAAAACGGAATCGGGGTCTTGACCCCGCGAATAACAAACTCGTCTAATGCGCGAACGGTTCGGGAAACCGCACCTTTCCATGTTCGTGCCCGCACGGTCATCTTGGCTAGCAATGAATCGTAATAAGGTGGCACCACATATCCGACATAAACGTTGCCATCAATGCGCACGCCAATTCCACCGGGCGAGTAGTAGGCCGTGATCTTGCCGGGTGTGGGGGAAAAATTATTGCGAGGGTCTTCGGCGTTAATACGGCACTCTATGGCATGACCAAAGAGACGGACATCTTTTTGCTGAAACGAAAGCGGCATTCCCGCGGCAATTTGGATCATCTCCCGAACAATATCAATTCCTGTAACCTCTTCCGTTACCGTGTGCTCCACCTGAATCCGCGTATTCATTTCAATAAAATAGTAACGCCGATTGGCATCCACCAAGAATTCAATCGTCCCTGCATTGGTGTATCCCACTGCGCGCGCCGCCGCAATGGCCGCTTCTGCCATTTCTTTCCGCAGTGGCTCGTCTAAAAAAAGGGACGGGGCAATCTCAATGAGTTTCTGATGCCTCCGTTGAATGGAACAATCCCGATCCCCTAGATGAATGATATTACCTTGTTTGTCTGCGAGAATTTGAAACTCAATATGCCGGGGCGAGATGAGAAATTTCTCAAGATAGAGATCACCCTTTCCGAATGCGGCCTTCGCCTCCGCGTAGGCAATGGGATAAAGAGCCGTTAAAGTCGCTTCATCTGTGCAGACACGAATGCCGCGTCCTCCGCCTCCCATGGCCGCTTTAATCATGACAGGATAGCCTATCTGTTTCGCGTGATAAAGCGCGTCGGCCACAGAAGTGATGGGATCAAAGGTTCCGGGAATGACAGGCACTCCAATATCTTTCATCATTTGCCGTGCCGCGACTTTATTGCCCATGGCGCGAATGGCATCGGCGGACGGCCCAATAAAGGTAATTCCATTTTCCTGACAAGCGCGTGCGAACTCTGCGTTTTCCGATAGAAACCCGTATCCCGGATGAATGGCATCCACCCCTTTTTGTTTTGCAAGATCAATAATGCGATAGATATTCAGATACCCCTCAATAGGGCCCGGCCCCACAAGATAGGCCTCATCGGCTTTTTTGACGTAGAGCGTTGTCGCGTCGGGAGGCGCGTAGATAGCCACCGTGGGGATCGCCAGCTCCTTACAGGCACGAATAATCCGGAGCGCGATCTCCCCCCGATTGGCAATGAGCACTTTCTTAAATATCATTATTTTCCCTATTCCTACAGCCCCAACGAGGTCGGTACGCCGACTGCGGGGCTGTTATATCGCTGGGGGCCGTGCCCCCTAATTGATCTGCACCAATTTTCCGTTTTTTATCTGAATGAGAAAAGGTTTTTTAATGGCTTCTCCATCTTTTATTTCAGAGATATAGCCCGATACCGCTTCAAAATCACGGGTTCCCGCAATCGCAGACCGAATATCCGATCGGCTTGTCGCACCCCCTTTAATGGCTGTTATGATGATATTGGCGGCATCATAACCTTGCGCGGCCAATAGATTCGGGTCTTCATGAAACTCTTTCCGATACTGCAATACAAACTTTTGAATAAACGGGTCTTGCGATTCGGCAAAAAAACCATCTACAAAAATAGCCCCTTCGGCGTATTTCCGTGCCAGTTTTAAAAAATCAGGATCGTTCCAGCCCATGGTTCCTAATAAAACTGTATTCTTAATGTCATGAAAAAAAAGCTGTGGCAGAATCAATCCGGCCGATTGTGCTTCTCCGGGTAAGAAGATGGCATCAAACCCAGAACCCTCGATTTTCCCTCCATCATTCTCATAGCCTTTTTCGTAAATCTTTTTCAATCGTGCAATTGGATCTTTAAAATCAGTTTCGTTGGATGAATACGGTTCTGCAATAACAATCTTTCCTCCTGCCTGTGCCACATTGGCGCGAAGGCAACGCACCCATTCCTTCCCAGAACGATCGTTTGAAAAAAGAATCGCAAAACGCTTTAATTCTAAAATTCCTATAGCGTATTCGGCAATGGCATGGCACTGCGAAGCGGGCGTTGTTGCATTTCGGAAGACGGCCCTTCCCATAGAAGGAAGCGTCGCCGAGGATGCCCCGGGCGTAATCAATGCCAATCGCCCTCTTTCGGCTATGGGCGCAACCTGACTGACCTCACGGCTTAACAGTGGGCCTACAATACCCAACGGCATATAATCCTTCAGCCATTCTTCCAGCGTGCCCTCATCAGAATCCTTCACTGCAAGCCCTACGGGCGAGCCGGGGAACACAATCTTATATTGTTTTAACGCTAATTCCACGCCTTGTAGCGCGCTGACGCCAAATTGCGAGAGTTTTCCAGACAAAGGCAGAATGACTGCGATGAGATATTCATTCTCCTTTATCTTTGCGCGTATATTCTTGATTCCCTCGGCGGCCTCTTCGGCATAAGCATGATTGGGGAAAAGAGATAAAAACCGCTTACTCTCTTTTTCTGCCAGATACAGAATTTCTCTCTTATTGTAAATCTTTATCAATTGTATGATTGCTTCGTCTGATGGAAAACGCGGACGCGATTCTGCAGAGACTGTTTGCAGTTCCTTTTCAGTAAGCCGATTTCGAATAATCGCTATGATGGCGCTTGTTGTGGTCTCTATCTCACTTGAACTGGTTAGAAATCCTTTTTTTTGGATCAATACACGAAGGGCATTTGCGTATTGATCTCGTTCGCTGTATATCTCGACTGCGCGTGTATAGATTGGCGTCTTAATACTTTCTTGTCCGACAATTTCTTTCCACACAGAGAGCGCTTCTTCTACGCCGCCCTGATCCGCACTGACTGCGGAGGCAACGTGCCCTGCGGAGGTCGTACCCCCCCCCGTTGTACCTCCCATTGCCAAATAGGCATAACTCAATTGGGATCGAACCGCATTGATCCGACTCTCCTTTGGAAACTTTTCCAAAAAAAGACGAAATGCGTCTACTGCTTTTTTCAAATTCCCCAGTTGGGCAGAAGCCTTTCCCGACGCAATGAGCGCGTCGGGAGCGAACGGGCTTTCGGGGTGATTTAAGAAAAATAGGTCTAGGGACGAAATGCCTTCTAAAACGTGTCCGTCTTGAACAAGATGTTTTGCTTCTTCAAAAAGAAGAAGTTCTTCCGGGGTTGCCACAGGAAGCGTTTGGGGCATTCCCCCTACTGGAAGAAACAAGAGGATGAGGAGCGTAAAGAGAATACGCAAGACCTGTTTTTTCACAATTTGCTTCATTATTATATACATGGTACAACGACATAACCCCGCTAAATATATAGAGGATTCCTCTGCCAAGTCAAGGAAACCGCAATTTCACAAACATAAAAAACGATTGCCGAGAAGGGGAGCATTCCTCTACAATGATTTATGTTGCTTATTCATTTTAAGTCTTCCGCGTTTGAATCGGTGCGCAATGAAGGAGAGAAAATCTATCCCCATGAATGTTGCGGCCTTTTGGCGGGAGAAAAAACAGAGAACTCCTTTGCAGTCCACTCTATTATACCCATGAAAAATATGATGGCATCTGCGGGCACGGATCGCTATCTCATTGATCCTTCCGAGCGATCCCTTGCCGAGGAAGCCATTTCTCGCGATGGCATGGAACTGATTGGGTTTTACCATTCGCATCCTGACCATGATGCCTATTTTTCAAAAACCGATCTTGAAAATTCAGAAGAATATCAGTTTGGAACGCCGTGGCTTCCGCCCACTTATGCCTATCTGGTTCTCTCCGTAAAGGGGGCGAAAGCGGGGGATTTCTCGGCCTTTATTATTAAAGAGGGAAAGGCTGAAAAAATATCAATTAAAATAGAGGAGAAAA
>CAYJXH010000026.1:0-2970 GCA_964373975.1 uncultured Nitrospirota bacterium
TTCCACCAAGGTAGGTAGAGTAGATCGTGCTTGTACCCATGGGTGCAACTTTAGTAAAAAATGCGTCAGATAATTCGGTTGATCCGATATTGGTTCTTTGAAGCGCGTCGAGGCTCGTTGGAAAGTTGGTTGACGCGGTTTCACCCGTGACATAAGCGTTTCCGCCGTTATCCACAGCAATCCCATGCCCTATATCGCCGCCCGAACTCCCCCCAAGACAGGTGGAATAAGATAATGCTCCATCCAGATCAACCTTCGTAATAAAGGCGTCGCTATTTGTGCCTGCGGCACAACTTGCCTGAAGGGGAGAGGGTGTCGTTGGAAAATTGGGACTAAAAGTTTTCCCAGTAACATAAGCATTTTTACTGCTGTCCACGGCGATGGAAAGGCCTTCGTCGTTAGTATTTCCACCCAATAAGGTTGAGTATAGCACTACTCCAGTTGGGCTAATTTTTGCAATAAATGCGTCTGTCCCCGTTCTAGTTCCTGTACTTAGTATTCCCGGAGTGGTCGTTGTAAAGTCTGTAGAAGATGTAAACCCTGTGACATACACATCGCCATCACTGTCAATAGCGATACCGCGTCCCTCATCATCGCCACTTCCCCTAAGATAGGTTGTAAAGATGATGGAAGTGGAGGTTCCAGTTAAATCCATCTTTGTAACAAAGACATCTTTTGTTGTGCTTGTTCCTGTTGTGCTTGTTGCAAAGGCTTCCGAATTGGTTGTTCCAGTGATATAAATCCACGTAGTCGTAGCGACAGTAGTCGTAGAGACAGTAGTCGTAGAGACAATGCCATAGGCAATATCATTCCCGCTTCCGCCTAAATAAGTAGAGTAGCGCATGGCCGCACCAATGGCTGTGGTAACATTGGAGAGGCTTGCTAAAAAGAAAATAATAAGGACGAGCGTTGTTTTTATTTGTTTTTGAAAAGAATGCATAATCACCCTAACTGCATTATAGCATAAAACCTACCTCACATTTACCTCTATATTTGCTTGAGATTTTATACGCGCAAGGTATTCCTTTATTTTAATTTCCTCTCGCTCCTTTTCTAAAATCACGCGAATCTCTTCCAGAACCGCATTGCGTTTCTTATCTCCAAAATCGTTCTGATGGTTCTGATAATATTGGGCGATCTCTTCGTCTGTTATAAAGATAAAAAAGGTAATACGGTCTTGAATCAGTTTCTTCACCCAAAGCCGATCCAAAATCTCCCG
The DNA here is from genome assembly GCA_964373975.1 of uncultured Nitrospirota bacterium. Classification (GTDB taxonomy): domain Bacteria; phylum Nitrospirota; class Nitrospiria; order SBBL01; family SBBA01; genus JACPZM01. The sequence continues at coordinate 1,220 of CAYJXH010000026.1, forward strand.
TTTGAAATCTTCAATGGTGAACCCGGTTTCTTTGCGTGCGTTGTCAAAGACAGACGCATCGGGAAACTTGCGCCGGATGGCTTCAAAAGCCAGATCAACCTCCTCGGACTCTGGAGGCGAAAGAACAAACCGCTTTGCCTCAATGAGCAAGAGTTTATAATTGATAAGATTTTCTACGTCCGGCCCTTGTTCAAAGAACGTTTGATTGCGGGAGGCATCCGTTTGGAAAATAAGTTGTCCGTTTACAACGGCGATGATTTGTTCCGTTACCAAAGCAGAGGCAGACGTTGCACACCATCCGATAAAAAGCATTCCAAAAAGGAAGTTCCTCATCTTAATCTTGACTAAACACAACATAAGAGCCGATGAGAAAATCATGCAGGCCCCGTTTCTTTTCTCCGAAAATTGCTATTAAAAATCCGAAGGGAAACAAGGCCAGCAAAAAAAGAGAGAGCAATGAACGAAGAAATCCGGCCCAATGCGATAAGGGCTTTCCTTCTTTGTTGACAACCTTAATGCGAACAATTCTCTTGGCCGGGGTCGCGCCAGAATGGATGTGGAAAAACGTGAAATAGCCAATAAAGAGGACGATCCAGATTGAGACAAACGGAGACAACAGATCAGCAAGATCAGGGATTTCCCCCTTAGAAAGGTATAATCCGAATAACCCAAGCGATGCGGGAATAAGGTATAAAAATTCAAGAAAGATAAAGTCAATAATAAAGGCAATCGCACGACGCACAAATCCCGCCGGAGGTGGGGGGGGCGGCCCCCCGGCCGAAATACAACCCCCGTTGGGGGTTGTGGAACCGAGAGGTTGCGGCGAGTCCGGAAGAACGGGTGGCGACACTTCAGATTTTATATCGTCTGTTTCTAAAATATCCATTTTTTCAGGCGACCCAACGGGGCGACTCCTAACCGCCGGGGGCCGGTGCCCCCATCTCGTATTGGAGAATAGTCACGGCGGCCAATGCCGCTGTCTCGGCGCGAACAGGCCTTTCTCCTAACGATACGGCAATGTATCCTTTTTTCGTGGCTTGGTCAACCTCCTCTTTCTCAAAGCCCCCTTCTGGCCCAATGAGAATGGCACCGCTCTCTGGCGATTTTACCAGTGAGGCGTGAATCTGGGAGGAGATATGTATAGGAGGCGCTTTTTCCCAAAAGATGTATTTCATGTCGGCCGATTGTGTCTCTTCTAAAAATAATTCCAATGACAATGGGGTGTTGATCGTGGGAATCTCTAACCGTTCAGATTGCTGTGCCGCCTCTTTAGCAATTTCAAGCCATCGCTTCTGACGAGATGCGGGAAGTTTTGCGACCACACGACGGGTTATCAGAGGAGAGATGCGATCCACACCTAGCTCGGCCGCTTTTTGTATCGCCCAATCCATTTTATCTCCCTTGAGAAGGGCTATCCCTAAATGAAGAAGCGGTTTTTTTCGCGGGGAGGGTTCTATTTTCGATAGGACTTCACTCTCTAGTCTGTTTGAAGAGACCGATAAAATCCGTGCCGTGTATTGATGGCGTTCTTCGTCTACAAGGGTTAATAAATCCCCCGTCTGATACCGCAATACCTGAATCAGATGGTGTGATAAAGGAAGGCCAATTGAAACGTGACCCTTTAAAACATCTTCTTTTTGAATGAAATAGAATGGCATTTATGTAGGGGGCAGAAATCTTCTGCCCCTACGGAAACAGGTTTTTGACCTTATCGAAGAAGGGGTTTGCGTCAGCCCCCTGTGTCTGTGGTG
>CAYJXH010000026.1:3070-6721 GCA_964373975.1 uncultured Nitrospirota bacterium
AACTCTTCCAATAGCGTTTTTTGTTCTGCGGTTAGCTTTGTTGGAATCTCTACGCGAATTTTAATAATCTGATCTCCAATTTGATACCCTTTTAAACTTGGAAATCCCAAGCCTTTTAGTCGGAACATTTTTCCATTTTGCGTTCCCGGCGGAATTTTTAATGGGGTCTCCCCTTTAATGGTTTGCGCGGTGACAATTCCCCCCAAGATTGCTTTTGTGAAACGAATGGGAACCTCACAGTGAATGTCGGCCCCGTCTCTGACAAAGTAGGGGTGATCGGAAACAGAGAGTAGCACAAAGAGGTCTCCAGAAGGGCCACCATAAATGCCTGCCTCTCCTTCTCCGGTCACGCGAAGACGAATTCCATTATCAACACCCGCTGGAACCTTTACCGAGATCAGCTTTTCGTGGGCGGTGGATCCTTCTCCTAGACATTGGGTACAGACTTCCTTGGTAACAGACCCCTCTCCATGGCATTTGTGACAGGTACGGCTCACAATAAAAAGGCCTTGCTGTGTCCGTAATTGACCGCTTCCATTGCAGGTTCCGCAGGTTGTTATTCCGCCGCCCTTCCTTCCCCCTTTCGCGCCCGTCCCATCGCATTTCAAACAACTCTCTTTACGGCGAACCTTGATCTCTACCTCTTTTCCAAAAAGGGCATCTTCAAATGCAAGGGTAAGGTCGTAACGCAGATCGTTCCCTTTCTGCGCCCGCTTTCCCCTTCCTCGTGATGAGGAACCGCCGCTGAAGAACTCTTCAAAGATATCGCCAAAGACGTTCGAGAATCCGCCGGACTGATCAAAACCGCCCATGCCGCCAAAGCCTGAATTGGCATTAGGCCCGGCTGATCCAAACATGTCATAGTTGCGGCGTTTTTCGCCATCGCTTAAAACGCTATAGGCTTCGTTAATTCCCTTAAACTTTTCTTCAGATTCGGTATCACCCGAATTTTTATCCGGGTGATGCTGTAAGGCCATCTTGCGATAGGCTTTCTTAATCTCTTCTTCGGAGGCGTTTTTCTCGACCCCTAATGTCTCGTAATACCCTTTTGTGGCCATGGCGCAAAAACCTAATTATTTCGTTTTATCCGTTTCCTCAAATTCTGCGTCAACGATATTCTCGTCTTCTTTGGCCCCGGCAGTTGTTCCATGCGGGCCGTTTCCCTCCGTTGGCCCAGTGCCACCTCCGGCTGTCTCGTGGCCATTTTGGGCGGCCTTTTTATACATCGCTTCGGCAATCTTGTGAGAGGCCTTTGATAGATCGGCAATGGCAGTCTGAATTTCTTTAAGGTTGTTGACCTCCAATGCCTTCTTGCATTGGGCAATCTTCTCCTCAACGAGAAGCCTATCCTCTGGCGCGGCTTCGGCATAATCTTTTAGCGTTTTCTCTGTACTATAAATTAAGCTATCCGCTTGGTTTCGCGCCTCTACCAACTCTTTCTTGTCTTTGTCTTCTGCGGCGTGAGATTGCCCCTCTTTAATAAGCCGATCTATTTCATCTTTTGAAAGCCCAGACGAAGCGGTAATCTGAATGGATTGTTCCTTGTGCGTCCCCATATCTTTTGCGGATACATGGACAATGCCGTTCGCATCAATATCAAATGAAACCTCAATCTGGGGCACCCCGCGAGGGGCGGTAGGAATTCCGATCAGATCAAACTGGCCCAGAATTTTATTGTCTGTGGCCATTTCTCTTTCCCCTTGGAAAACACGAATGGTTACCGCAGTCTGATTATCCGACGCCGTGGAAAAAACCTGACTTTTGCGTGTTGGAATTGTGGCATTTCGGTCTATAATGCGGGTAAATACCCCTCCTAACGTTTCAATGCCTAGCGACAGAGGCGTTACGTCTAATAAAAGAACATCTTTAACATCCCCCTTTAAAACAGCCCCTTGAATGGCCGCGCCCATCGCAACAACCTCATCGGGATTGACCCCTTTATGCGGCTCTCTTTTGAAAAATTCGCGCACAACCTGTTGGACCTTGGGCATACGAATCATGCCGCCCACCAACACCACCTCGTTAATATCGGCGGCCGTCAATCCGGCGTCAATCAATGCCTTTTTGCAGGGTTCGATTGTTCTTTGGATGAGATCGTCAACCAGTTGCTCTAATTTGGCCCGCGTTAATTTCACAACCAAATGTTTTGGCCCGCTTGCATCGGCGGTAATAAAGGGAAGATTGATCTCCGTCTCTTGTGAAGAGGATAACTCGATTTTCGCCTTTTCAGCCGCTTCTCGAAGTCTTTGAAGCGCCATGCGGTCTTTTTTAAGGTCAATCCCGTTCTCTTTCAGAAATTCTGTGAGCAGCCAATCGAGCACGGCCATATCAAAATCGTCTCCGCCGAGATAGGTGTCGCCGTTGGTTGATTTAACTTCAAACACGCCATCACCAATCTCCAAAATGGAAATATCAAACGTGCCGCCGCCGAGATCATACACCGCTATTTTTTGATCTTTCTTTTTATCCAACCCGTAAGCAAGTGCCGCCGCCGTGGGTTCGTTGATAATACGCAGGACGTTTAATCCCGCAATCGCTCCGGCATCTTTTGTGGCCTGTCGTTCACTATCATCAAAATAGGCCGGAACCGTAATAACCGCTTCGGTGATCTTCTCCCCTAAAAAGTTTTCTGCATCGCGCCGCAGTTTTTCCAATATCATGGCAGAAACCTCTTGCGGCGATAGGCTTTTGCCCTGAATCTCTACATGGGCATCGTTATTACTTGCCTTAACCACTTTATAGGGCAGTTTGTGAATGGCGTCTCTTACGACTTCCGAATCAAACTTCCTGCCCATCAATCGCTTTATGGAATAAACGGTGTTGGTTGGATTGGTAATAGACTGCCTTTTCGCAACCGTTCCAACCAATCGCTCCCCCTTATCGGTAATGGCCACAACGGAAGGGGTTGTTCTGTTTCCCTCGGCATTGGGAATCACCTCTGGATCTCCGCCTGTTACAATAGACACACATGAATTTGTTGTTCCTAGATCAATACCAATGACTCTTCCCATTTTTTCTCCTTTTGCAATGTAGGGCAGAAAATTTTCCGCCTCTACTTTAAATTCCTATTTAATTTCCTATTTATACGTTACTGTCAACACTTCCCCCTAATGGAGGGTTATTTTCATCGGCTTCTAAAACGAAGGGCACCACCGTATCCCGTTTTGAAATCATTACAAAAGAAGGTCGAATGAGACGATCATAAAGCATGTACCCTTTCTGTACTTCTTCCGCGACTTCGCCCTCCGGTATATCGGGCCGATTGAGGTGTCCAACCGCTTGGTGACAAGATGGATCAAACGGTTTATTGAGACTTTCAACAGGCGAAACGCCAAACCGATTTAACAAGGATACAAACTGTTTTGAGATCAAGACTAGCCCTTCCGAAACCTTTTCAAAATCGTGTGATTCATTAAAATGTAACAGCGCCCTTTCAAGATTATCCAGCACGACTAAGACCTCTTTGAGGAGCTTTTCATTAGCGAACCGAGACTGATCTAGTTGATCCTTAACAACCCTTTTTTTGTAATTTTCAAAGTCGGCACGGAGGTAGAGGTATTTTTCTTTCCAATTCTTCTCGTCTGTCTTTTCCCCTGTCTTCTCCTCTGAATCTTTTCGCAGGGAACCTTCCTCTCGCAGGGGACGTTCCCC
>CAYJXH010000026.1:6821-10230 GCA_964373975.1 uncultured Nitrospirota bacterium
GTTTCGTCTTCTGTGAGGGTAACCTCCTCTATTTTTTGATCTTCCATTTATATCTCTTTGATTTCTCTTTTAATGTCTCTTTAGCGCAACGATTTAGGTTATAGATAAGCAGTAACCCCTCCAAAGTCAAGGTGGTGCTTACAATTGATATAACCTTACATAAAGGAGCGATAAAATTGGAGAGTCCTCCTGTTGCAATAACCTTGAGGGTAACGACCTCTGCGGAGTCGCCGTTTATCTCTTTTACGATTAAAGCAATAATTTCGTTCACCATGCCGACATGGCCGAAAATAAGACCTGATTGCATACCGGACTGTGTGTTTTTCCCAATGACGCTTTCGGGAACGATCCATTCAATGCGGGGCAGTTTTGCTGTGTACGAGAACAGGGCCTCCGACGAGATAATAAGGCCGGGAGCAATAGCGCCTCCCAAGTAACGGCCCTCTTTGGAAATAACGCAAAATGTCGTTGCCGTTCCAAAATCAATAATGACGAGCGGCCCGCCAAATTGATGATATGCCGCCGCCGCATTCACAATCCGATCTGCCCCGATCTCTTCCGGACGGTCGTACTTCAGGGAGATTCCTGTTTTAAGTTTGTTGCTTACAATCATGGGGGTGATCGCAAAATAGTTTTGGATCATCTCCTCAAAAACCCCGATAAACGGGGGAACGACCGAGCACACAATAGCCCCCTTTATTTTTTTGGGCGATATTTTTCGGCCCTTGAGGATATTGATGATTAAAATGCCGTATTCATCGGCTGTCTTGTGCGATTGGGTGGCAATCCTAAACTCACAGATCAGTTTTTCGTCCTGAAAGACCCCAGAAACAATATGGCTGTTTCCAATATCAATTGCCAATAGCATGGTTTTTTACTTTCTTAATTCGTTATCTTTTAGGGTGTATCAGCGATATGCGTTGTGCGATGTTTGTTTTCACCGCCATAGACCATGAACACCTTTTTGCTCTGCCGCACATGATAGACAGCCCATGCGTTTGGCTCTCCATTGTAAAAAGCCAACGGGTCTGTTCCAGATGCGTTTAAATAATCTGGCTCATATAATCCGGCGTCCATCGCCTCGCTAACGAGACACTCCGTTGTAAACCCGTTCCCGTGCAGGGAAATATGGGCTAATAGTTGTAAAATCTCTTGGCTGTTTGTCAAAGTAATCGGTTCCATCTGTCCTCCATGTTTTTATCAACGCGCTATTATATACAATTCGCAGTGGCCGTGCCACATTTGTTTTTTTCGTTTTTTCGTAAAAGTGTTGCCACCATATCTTCTATTGCCTTACAATGAGGCGTTGGCCTGTTTTTTGATTTTTAATTAAGGGAGAATAAGTGATAGAACGGACATTGGCAATTGTTAAACCAGATGCAGTTACAAATAATTATATTGGCGAGATGATTCGACGATTTGAGGCCGCCTCGCTGAAGGTTGTTGCTTTAAAAATGAAGACACTCTCTAAAGAGGAGGCAAAAATCTTTTATGGCGTCCACAGTGCAAGGCCATTTTTTGATGGCCTTATTGCGTTTATCTGCTCTGGCCCTGTTGTTCCAATGGTCTTGGAAGGAGAGGGCGCGGTTTTAAAGGTGCGCACGCTTATGGGTGCTACCGACCCCAAAAAAGCGGATAAGGGAACCATTAGGCACGATCTTGGGGCGCATATTGAAGCCAATGCTGTTCACGGCTCGGACTCGCCGGAAACCGCAGGCTTTGAAATCCCGCTCTTTTTCCCCGAGCTTGTATGAGGCATAAAAAAGCTACATTTTTTATTGTAGCGGTTTTCCTTGTGGTCTTGTTACAGGGGTGTGTTCCAACAACCCCAACGCCTCCCCCGCCCTCACGCCCCCCACGCGCGTTGCATGTGCCAACACCTGTTGAGGATGCGGTAGCAAACCAGCTCATAAAGGATATTCGGACGTATGGAAAAGACGCGCGTCAACTGCCCCATCAACAAGATTTAGCCCCACCAAAATCCGTTGCGCTTATCTGGCCGCCGGAGAAGACCCCCTTCCTGAAAGATTTGTTGCCTAGATACGCCTCAAATATAACCATCAATACGGTTCTCTTGTCGCTATCCGAAAAACAATTAAAGAAAAGCGCGCAAGTGACTTCAAATTCTCTTAAAAACGACCCCCTTTTTGGCTGGATTGATTTGGCTCAAAAAATGGGATTTCGCGTTTTTCTAATAACACCATTTCGATTTGCAACGGGGTATAGCGAAATTGCTGTGACCGGGTCTGCCAGTGCGGAAGTAGACATTTTCAGCCCAGAGGCCAAAAAAGGACTCCTATCGTTCTACCGTGATATTGCCCGCTATCCATTCAATGGCGTTTATGTAACTGACATTTCCTATGGCATGAAAGAAGGCTTTACGCCGTACGGCATTGCGGCTTACCAACATGATTTTTCTGAAACATTAGCCTCTCGGCCCCATCTCAATTCTCCCTCGCTCTGGCGTTTTGCAGGACTCAAAAGCCGACATCTAACAAAATTGTTAAATGCAGTCTGGGCTGAAATTCAATTGGGCGCGCCTGAAATGGAGTTTGGTATCAATGTGCCGGAGATTTTACTAATAGACCCCACAAAAGGACTCATGGAAACCTCTCTTGATTATTTAGAATTAAAGGAGGCCCAGTTCGATTTTTACGCAGTTGATTCCCTGGCATCGGGCGCACAGCGCGTTTCAGAATTGCTTTTGAAATATGGAAGACTTGAAAAGGTCTGGTTTCAGCGGACACGAAAAGAGACGATTGTCGGCCTGCTAGAAATGCCGATTCAAGGGGTAATTGTTACGGCTACCCCGTAGTTATGAAGCCATTGACTTATTGATTCTACTGAATTGATTCTTGCCGTTGTCTTTTTGACATATCCGTTAGGCTATGTTAGATTCAGGGGATTTATTTTATATGTTCACCCTATTATTAAGGATTAAGAATGGATGGAGAGGAAGGTTCGTTTCAAGGAGAAGCAGGTTTTTTAGACCAACTGGTTGAGCAAGTCACAAAAGAGACGGGGGCTGATCTTGTCATCCTCTTTGGATGGCATGAGCCGTCACAGGAATGGTTCTACCTGTCTTCTTTCGGTCTGGTCAATAATTTTAGGGAAAAGGGCATCCTTCCCCGTGCATGGCAATCTTTGCCCGTCATTGTGTTTAAGGCTGGGACAAGCCTTTTTTCAGAAGCAATCGCAAAAGACCTCGCCTTTGTTGGACAGATGATTCGGGGGACATCCGTCTCTACTTTTTGTGGAACAACACTCTTCCATGAAGATCTTCGCGTCGGATCACTTTGTATCGGATATAAGGCGTCAAACGCCCTGACAGAAGAAAATCGCAACCTCTTTTTATCCTCATCCAAAGAGATTGCGCAGGTCTTGTCCTTCCGCAAGATAAAGCCCCCGG
>CAYJXH010000026.1:10330-12196 GCA_964373975.1 uncultured Nitrospirota bacterium
CCCCTGTTGTTGTAGAAATTCAACCCGTCATTCAGGAAGTGATTAAACAGGAAGTGATCAAAAAAGAACCCCCTGCCCCACGCGTAAAAGAGGAACCTCGGCCTGTGCGGGAGATAAAAATTAAGGAAAGGGACACCACTCCCAAATACCAAGAAGCCCCTGAAATAGACCGGAAGTACGATATTAAGGTCAAGCTATTAGAATCGTTTTTTCCTGCGCTCTCTTCTGTTTTTTTAGGGGAAGATTTCTCAAAAGAGATTTTAAGGCAAATCGTAGCCGTGTTGGAATGCGATAGCGGTTATCTTCTGAAATTTGACGCGCAATCACAGCGTCTGTTTCCCGTTGCATCCGAGGGCATTCTGGGGGAAATCGTGAAACGGATTGATAAGGCTGGCGTAAAGCCTGATCCGGTTTTGGGAAAAACGTTAGATAGGCGTTCCCCTATTTTGGTTCCTTTCCAAGACTGGAAAACGGCTTTAAAAAAACGGCTCTATGGGGAGGCTCCCTTTCAGTCCGCCATGATGATTTCCATTCGCGCTGAAAACGGGACATGGGGGATATTAACCTTATTTCATCGGTCGCAAATCTTCTCCCAAAAAGATTTAAAACTTCTGGAATTTATTGGGGAGAAGATTGCTTTTCTTTTAGAAACCATGACAAGCTGGGAGACCCTTTCTAAGAAAATGGAGACCTTGTCAATAGCCCAAGAGTTGAGCCGTTCCATTGTAAAAGGGGGTTCTGTCGTTATTCCTACTTTATTAAACGGGGTCAAGACCCTGCTCCGCGCAAGCAATTGCTATCTTCTTTTAATGGATGAACAAAAGAATCTCCTTTATGGCGTGGCCGCTTCACACCACGCGCCAGAGGGGATATCCGAGGTTGAGATTAGACTGGATGAGAACGGGATTGTTCCTCTTACGGTCAAACAAAACCATTACATGGTCATTGAAAATGCCCTTTCTGATATTCGGGTTGGCAAGAAATGGGTAGAGCATTTTAGGTCCCGATCTCTTTTGTCTGTGCCGTTAGTCGCAAGGGAACGGGTCATGGGTGTTCTTCTGATTGATGAAACCGCTTATTTCAGACCCTTTACGGAAGCGGAGATTGAGACAGTTGTAGGATTAGCCCCTTCTGCGGCCATTGCGATTGATATGGCGATAAAATATCAAGAGGCACTGCAACGACAGGAGCGGCAAGATCATCTTTCGATGTCAATCTACCAAACACACGAGCAGGAACTACGGAAAACAGCACTCTCGTTTGGGAATGGGACAGGCGTTCTGCTTGAACAGGCGAGAAAGCAGATTAAATCAGCAGGAGAAGCGCTTCCACTTGAACAAATGGATTCGCGAAAGAACCTAGAGGATGCCTGTTTGAAATTGGAGAAAGTGGTTTCGGAACTCGATAAGTTGTCCGCAGAACTCTATCCCTATCTGTTAGAAGAACACGGACTCATTCCTGCGCTTAGGGGCGCGACCGAGGCATTTTCTAAATCAACTGGGGTATCGGTTCAGTTCAACGCGCCGACCGGCATTAAATCAATTTCGCCCCGGCTGGAATTGCAAGTTTATCGCGTTGTTTCAGAAGCCCTGCAAAATGTCAGCAAGCATGCCTACGCAAAATCGGTTGCAATCTCGATTGAAAAAAAGGATATTTATCTGCATGTCTCGATTACGGATCAGGGCAGAGGATTTGATACCAGACGTTATTTTGCCCTACCCCAAAGCAAGCGAAAGGGCGTTGGCATTCTTGGAATGAAAGGGCGAATGGAGCTTTTGGGCGGAACGTTCTTCATCGAGTCCGCACAGGAACAAGGAACGCGCATCTCGATCAAAGTCCCGCTAATGCGAAAAGGCGCGGAATAGA
>CAYJXH010000027.1:0-10737 GCA_964373975.1 uncultured Nitrospirota bacterium
GGTTTGGCAAATTAGTAATTATAGGGTATGGGTTAGCTTATCGTAAAAAGCTAAGGAGGGTGGGTTGTTGTAGGATTCTTGCTTGTACCAATAGACTGGCTTGTAAGGCAGTTTGTTGCCGTATCAGGTCTGAAAATACTTCCGCTTGAGAAGCCTGGTCGCTCCCTTCCTCTTTTGATTTAAACTCAATGGTTGCAAGTTTAAAATTTTCCAGTCGCGTTCTTGTTTCGTCCAAACGGTTTAGGCGTAGGCCAATTAAAGCACGTTCTTGGCTTACCTGATCTCTCGCCTTTTCCATATCGGTTATCGCCGTCTTAATCCCCACAAGGTTGCTCGTCTCTAACGCCGTTTGAAGATTCAAAAGACTTGCGAAAATATCAACGCCATTCGCATCTCCCTTAAAAACCCGATTCCCCGGAAGATTCTTTGGCAGGGTCACCCCCGGCTCAATCAAAACCATCATCTCTCCGCTATCGCCTAGATATTCCTCCCCGGAAAGCTGACTTTTCCCCTCTACCAAACCCAATGCCTGTCGCGCATCTCCTAACGGCGGCTTTGCGGGCGCAGAAGGATCGGAGACCAGCGGCTGAACCACGTTGTTAAATACAACCGACGACCGACCTTTCACCTTATCGGAGGTCATCACCAGATGCCCTTTTTCAGGCTCATCTTTGTTCGGCACAAATTCAACCGTGACCGAACTTGCGGGCGTTGTATCTGAAGTTGCAAGGGCTTCATTCACCTTATCCATTATTTCGGAAGCAAGCTCTTCTCCACTATATTCTTCTTTTGCCGCCAGCGTTACTTGAACCGTAACCCCATCTACCGTTACATTGAGCCAATCATTGCTGGCACCGTCTGGACTATCAGGGTCGGCAGGGATATCTATTGGCCCTTCAATGTTTGTTCCGACATACTGTCCCTGCCACTTCTTCTCAAAGTCAAACGGCTTTGTTGCAATTTTATTTCCGGCAAAAACATGCTGTCCCTTATGTGTCGTATTGGCCACGCCGGTCAGTTGCTCAAAAATCTGCTTTATCTCAACTGCGGCAATCTTCCGATCCGATGGCTCCTGCGACGCATTCACCATCTCAACAGCCAACTCTTCCGCGCGGGCGATCCGTTCCTGCATCCCGCCTAAAACCGAATCGCTTACCGAAAGAAACGCCTCGGACTCACCCATGTTTCTTACATGCTGATTCACTTGGGCAATGGCTTTATTATATTTTAAAATTTGCGCGCTAGAGATCGGGTCATCCGATGGACGCAGAACTTTTCGACCTGCAGAAGCCCGATCCTGCGCCTTTGCGACGGCCTCGGTATTTCGCCGCAAGCTACGCGTTCCTGAATTAAAAAGCATCTGGTCTGTAATGCGCATTGCACTCCTATCGCTTCATTTCAATAACCGTCTGCAAAAGCTCATCGGCCGTGGTAATAAGTTTTGCGGACGCCTGATAAGCCCTCTGAAAGGAAATGAGATTGGTCATCTCCTCATCTAAAGAAACCCCAGACACCTCTTCCCGCAGTGCATCTAACTTGCCCGATATAACCTCTTCTACGGAAAGATTCCGTTGCGAGGTTTCCGAACGCGTGCCCACTTCCCCCGTAAAGTTGGCATAAAAACCCTGAAAAGTGGCATTCAGAAAAGAGAAAGCTTGATCTTGTATTTGGGCTAAAAGAACGGCATTCCCATTCCCGCCCGGCAATTCTTCTGCGGAAGAAGCCGCCGCGACCAACGAAGAATCAGCCAATGACACATCCATTTTTCCCGCCATTCCTTGATAGGGGATTTGTATATCAAACCGATCTCCCTCGGAGGCGTCACCCGCAATCTCTATTGAAATCCCTTCAAATAGGGCTGTAAAACCAAAATCTGTCTCCGTAAATTCGGTCGTCTCTGCCCCGGTCTTCAAATTTCGCATTGTAAATTGATCTTGCGAGAAAGTAATCTCATAAGAATCGAACGTCAATACCGAAGCATCGCCAATGGTCGCGACAACTGTAGCCCCCCCTGTATTCGTGCCAGAATCATTAACCGCGAGCGTAAGAGACGAAAAGAAATCTATCCCTGTAGAGCCATTCAGAGCAAACCCCTTTGCATGCTGGGTATTAAATGCGGTTACAATAGAGGCGGCCAGTTTGTCTAGTTGATTCGTGTAAGCGGGCAATAGATTATCACGCAACTCGATTAAGCCGCGCAGTCTTCCGTCGGGAATAGAACGTGTAATATCGGTACCGTCACGCGATAAGATTTTAGCAAATCCAGAATTATTTTCGTCCACAGCGGTTGAAAGAGAATAGGCGATATCCCCTGAAACAAGCGCGACCGTTCGCCCCCCGCCACCGACGGTTATGGTCAGTTCGGACGCCTGTGTTTCCAATAGATTCACCTGTATCTTCTCGGAAAGCTCTCCCAAAAGACGCGTTCGATCATCCCTTAAATCATTCGCAACATTCCTGTCTCCCGAATTTTCCACCAACGAAATCTGCTTGTTCAAATCGGCAATCTTGGAAGCAAGCCCGTTGACCTCATCAACACGCCCTCTTATTTCACTATCCACATCTTTTGATATTGATTTTAATTGCGTATCGGCTGAACGAATGGCTTGCGAAAGACTTCTTCCGCGTTCCAGAAGGACGGTGCGTTCGACGGTTCCAGAAGGATTCGTAGACAAATCATTTACGGCAGAAAAAAAATCGCCAATCGCTGTGTTAATCCCGGAATCGGCGTCGCTAAAAATCGCCTCGACGCGATCTAACGCGCTTTTCTCGGCGGCAAACCGCCCCAAGGACGATTGTCCTGAAATAATCTGTCGTTGTAGAAAAGTATCAACTACGCTTCGCACCTGTGCTATTTGCACACCGGCGCCAAAAACACCGTTTAATGCCGGAGCCGTTTCATAGCTTATTTTCTGACGGCTATATCCGGGGGTATTGACATTGGCGATGTTATTAGAAGTAACCGCAATGGCACGCTGGTGAGCGGAAAGGGCCTGCCGCCCCATATTTAATATGCCAGAAATATCGGGCATGGTTAGCCTCTTGTGTGAAATGAGCCTGTGGGTCTTAGCACGCAACCAGATTGGAAATCATGACTAAAACCTGTGGCTTGGTAGGTTTGCGGGGCTGTCGAAAGATGGGTTAAGAGACCTAATAAAGAGTTGACCTGCTGTAAGATACGCCCAACCAACAAACCATTGATCTGATTAATTTCAGTCACGGACGACAAAAGCGCCCTCAACCGATCGTAGCAAGATATTAGCCGTCCCCGATAAATCAGCGAAGAAACCCCAATAAGTTGCCTAAGCGAGACCCCTTCCGGCGAACGAGAGGTCATCTTTAGCCTTCTGGCCAATGGATCAATCTCTCGAAGTCGCCGTTCCTCTAACCCCTTTAATTCCCGCAAAATCTCCTCTTTTTCGCTTAAACAGGGAATAAGATCATTGAGATTCCCTTCAATCATAAGTTCCTTCTCGTGCTGAAGAACAGACAGCAACGCTTGATATCGCTTGACCATTTCTTCAAGAGTAAAAAGAAGCCTTATAAGCAAAGGCTCTTCAATGTCCGTTATGCAGGTATCGCGTGTTTCCGTAACCATGTTTTACCCCTATAAGATTCTATCGAGTAACGTCGCTTTTATCAGCGATTCGGCCAAGACCTTCGCATCTGGAACACGCTTCCCTGCCTCGGCATTTCTCAACGCGTCAAAGACCTTCTCTTCCCGAATATCTGATCCTTTTGAGACAATCTTTGATAAGCGCGCTATTTCTTGTGATTTTCCTGATATTTCAACACGGTCGGAAACGGGTGGAGAAGCAGAAGGAACACCCTCTGCCCCCTTCTTGGCTTCTTTTGCGCCTTTGAGATAAGCCCCCAATATGTTAAATGGGTTCCCCCCTTGGATCTTCATTTTATTCTCCTTATTTTGTAACAGGATGACAGAGTTGTCCCCTGATACACTACTTATCGGTCAATTGGGTCAGAAAGTTTAGGGGTTGACAGCCCTTCTTTTTTCTGTAAATGTTGCACCAGCATCTTAGAAAGGCCTAGTCCGTCTTGTGCGGCCAACTTATCGCCTAATGCCTGATTAAAGAGCTGTTGATAAACCTCTCCAGAAGTTCCTTTCCCATACATACCGCTATTCCCAGATGTTTTCTGCATCTTTTCAAAAAGCATTGAGATGAAAAAACTCTCAAACGACTCCGCCGCTTTTCGCAGTTTATTTTCCTCGTTTGAACTGCCATTTGCGGTTTTATTTTGGACCCGCATAGAAGAATTGTCAATAGAATTGATATCCATTATATGATCTCCAGTTGCGCCTCTAGCGCCCCCGCAACCTTAATTGCTTGTAAGATAGAAATCAAATCACGCGGAGACACGCCAATGGCCTTGAGCGCGGCCACCAAGGTTCCAATGGTTGGCCCCGATTTAAAAAGTAAAACCTTGGCAGGCTCCTCCGTAACCGTTGTTGTCTCTTTTTTTGTTTCAACCGTTGTGCCGCCAGAAAATGCGTTCGGCTGGGAGACCTGCGGTTCCGTCTTCACTTCTATCGTCAAGTTCCCATGCGCAATTGCAACGTCTGATATTCTTACATTGGAACCCATGACAATCGTGCCAGCGCGTTCGTTCACCACGACCTTCGCGACAGAATCAATTTTTACATCTAAACTCTCAAGGGTTGACAAGAATTCAACAATACGCCCTTTGTAGGCCTCCGGCACTTCCACATCAATAGAGGAGGAATCAATCGCATGGGCGGGCGGAGGAAAACCTTCGGTCGCCGACTCTGGACTTATTTTTCTCATTTCCCGGTTAATGACGTTTGCCACTCGGATTGCCGTCGTAAAATCAGGGTCCCGCAACAGAAATGAAATCGTCCCTTTTTCATTAAAGTCTATCGGCACCTCTCGTTCCACGGTACCGCCTGTTGGTATCCTGCCAACGGTTGGGTGATTTTTCTGTATCTTGTCTGCATCTCCGCCGACGAAACCTCCTACAGAAACCTCCCCTTGCGCAACCACATAAACCACTTGATCAGGCCCTTTAAGCGGTGTCATTAAAAGGGATCCGCCCTGTAGTGTTGACGCATCCCCTAGAGACGAAAGCGTCACATCTAAACGCGCGCCCGGTTTTGCAAAAGGGGGCAATTTCGCCGTGACCATCACTGCGGCAACATTTTTAACCTTGACCTTATTCGGATCAACGGTAATGCCCATTCGGGTCAGCATACTGGCCAAAGATTGCACCGTAAAAAGCGTTCCTGTTTTATCTCCTGTTCCCGCAAGCCCAATCACCAGCCCGTATCCAACGAGGGAATTGCTTCGCACCCCAGCGACATCAGTAATATCTTTAATCCGAACGGCATAAGCTTCTGTCACCGCAGAAAGGAGCATCACACCACAGAGAAACCATGTTGTAAATTGTTTTTTCATTTCTTTTGAATCTTTCATGATAAAACTCTCTACCTCCCCTACCCCCTCCTTACAAAGGAGGGGAAGGTAAAATGACCTGCAGACGGCGTGACGGTTCTAGGCGACCCAACGGGTCGACTCATCCTGCCTGGGGGCGCTTGCCCCCTACAACGGCCAAATCCAATTTAAAGCCCGTGACAGCCATCCGGGACGGTTTGTCTCGTTTAAAACCCCTTTGCCTGTATATTCGATCTTGGCGTCCGCAATTTTATTGGAAGGAACCGTATTCGTCGTATCAATATCTTCTGGCCGAACAATCCCTTTGAGCGTGATGGTCTCCTTTTCATTATTCAGCAAAACCTCCCGAACACCCTCTATAATCATATTACCATTGGGAAGCACCCCCGTAATAATGGAGGGAACATCCGCAGTAAATTCGCCGCTTCGGCTTGTTGAGCCGGTACCATCATGTTTATTGGAGAATCCAGTTTCTCCCGAAAATTCTCCTAGCCCCGGAGGCCCCTTCAAATCTACTTTCAGTTTAGAATCTCGTGCGGCCTTTGTCCCTGTGGCTTTCGTTGCCTTTGCATTCTCTATAATCTTAACGGTAACAATATCCCCAACATGGCTTGCCCTAAGATCAACAAAAAGAAATGGCCGAGAGGTGCTATCCGCCCAAAGCGAGCCTTCTGTGCGTTGCGGAGGGCCGGCAATTTTTGATAAGGCCTTCTCTCCGGGCGTCGGCCCTTCAATCTGCACTTCCTTTGAGGTCGCACAACCAGAAATAAAAAGGATGAGCGCCGTAAGAACGATTTTTTTAAATAAGAACTTGTTCATGGTTTAAAACGCTACCTTTACTTTAGACGCACTGACGACCGTGCCATAAATGGGTTTATTCCCGTCTTTGGGTATTACCGCGACCTGCCGTCCCAAAAAACCATCCTCTTTCACTTGTCCGGTAGCAGAAACAATTATTCCTTCTGCTTCGACAAAAAGAGTCACACGATCTCCTTTACTCATTACGGGAGAATCTTCAATCATATCCAATGTAATTGGTGCCCCCGGAAGAATCAACCGTTGGGCCTGTTTATTCAAAAGCGCATCGGGTTCTTCGATATACAATTCATCGGGTCTCACTTGATAGACGGTTAAAACGGTCAGCGCATCAGATTCAATACGCTCTTTTCTCTTAATAGGACGCGTCGCTACAACCACCTTTCGGACGACCGACACCTCCGCAGTCACCCAATGATCGCTCGTGGCACCATTTTTTTTCTTCACCGATAATAAGAACAGAGCACGTCCCATCAAACCTCTTCCCCCTTCGCCTTCCGGCCCTTGTGTCACTTCCACCTGATCATTTTCAGATTGTATTTTCCCAATTAAAATTGGCGTGACCGCCTTGACATTGATTCGAATGGGATCTTTTTGAAGCCGCTCGGAAACATAGTCCCGTATCGCCAACTTCATTTTATCCGACACCCGCTCTTCTGAAAGAACAGTCCCAGCGGAATCCACAATATTCGCCCCAATCAGAAGGAACAACATCAGGGAACATACGCCTATTCTAAAAACCTGTTTTAACATACAATGCCTCCTATTACCCTAATCGGTATATCATTTTATCTCTTTAGGTTATTGACCAGTGATAACATCTCGTCGGAGGTCTGGATGGCCTTGGAATTTAGCTCGTAGGCCCTTTGAGCCACAATCATCTTGACCATTTCTTCCGCGATATTAACGTTGGAACTTTCTAAGAAACCCTGTTGCAATTTTCCAAAACCCTCTTTCCCCGGCACGCCAGTGAGCGGCCCTCCAGAGGCAGTCGTCACTTGAAAAAGATTTTTTCCCAATGATTCTAAACCCGCTGGATTGGCAAAGCGCGCCAATTCCATTGTTCCAAGAACCGTGTCTATCGTGGCGCCGGCCGCTATCCCCGACACAACGCCTTCAGGCGAAATCGTAATATGTGTCATTCCATTTGGGACAGAAATGGCTGGCAGTAAGGGCAATCCTTCCGAGTTCACAACAGCCCCTTCATTGTTTAATTCAAATTTTCCAGATCGTGTAAACCCTGTGTTGCCATCGGGAAGTGTGACTTGAAAAAAACCCTCCCCTTCAACGGCAATATCAAAATCATTTTGGGTTTGCTCAAAATTACCCTGCCTGAACGTCTTGTGCGCCGACATTGGCTGAACCCCTAATCCCACCTGTATCCCCACCGGCAAAACGCCCGAAGTTCTCGGCGCGCCAGCCGGTCGAAAGGTCTGATATAAAAGCTCATGAAATTCAGCAGAACTTTTCTTAAATGCCGTGGTCGAGACATTCGCGAGGTTGTTTGAAATAACCTCAATTGACATCTGTTGTGCGGCCATCCCCGTTGTCGCAATATATAATGAACGCATCATGGCTATACCCTCCTTTATGCTCTTAGCTGTCCAACTTGATTCACATTTTTAAGAGAGATATCGTCGGCCCCTTGAATCGCCTTTTGTACAGATTCATAATTCCGCATGGCTGAAATCATAGCGACCATCTCCACAATCGGATCAACATTGGCCCCTTCTAGCGCGCCCTGAATGACCCTTGCTTTCGGATCAACCGTCGCGGTTCCGTCTAGCAACTGAAAGAGATTATCCCCCACTTTCTTCATCTTGGAGAGATCCGTTACATTCACAAGCGCTAGAATATCTACTTGTATCTGCGCCCCTCCATCATTTCCCTTTACGGAAATTCTACCCTCTTCATCAATGGTAATAACACCCGATGGCAGGGTAATGGGGCCCCCTTCCCCAATCACTAGATTGCCGCTTTGGGTAACGATCTGCCCCTCGCTAGAAAGTCGAAAAGAGCCGTTTCGAGTATATTTAATGCCGCTTGGCGTTTGAATCTGAAAAAAACCGCTCCCCTGAATGGCAACATCTAATGGGTTATCGTTCACCTGAATCATCCCCTGCGCAAAGTCAGTGACCACTTGATCTAAAACGGGAAACCAAGGAATAGGCAGTACCGACTTACCGCCAGTAGGATCTTCCGCGCCGCCAATAGAATGCGCCTTCGCTAATGTAGGTATTTGGGACGCAAAAACGGGCATATCCCTTCTAAAGCCGGTTGTCCCGACATTCGCGATATTATTGGAAATCGTATCCATCCGCTTTTCCATCACCAATTGAGCGGAAGCCGCGGGATAAAGAAAGACTGCGTCCATGATAAAATCTCCTAGATAAAAGTACGGGCAGAACATTTTCTACCCCTACAACATAAATCTCTTGCAATATGAATAAGCAATACTTATGCCATGGGAATAGGAGTGCTAGGACACCACTTTGGGCGGGGCAAATCTCTGTTTTTAAGAAAGAATGTCTATAATTTTTCAGAAAGTAATGTCTATTCTTTCTGAAAGTAGGCAAGAATTGCCGTTCTCATTGCTTCTATCGGCGCTTTTTGTTTTGTGAAAATTTCAAAAGAGAAGGCGGCTTGATGCAGGAGCATACCTATACCGGGAACAACCTTCATTCCTGCGGCTTCTGCGGCAATGAGGAAAGGGGTCTTTAAAGGCCTATACACCAAGTCGGAAACCACCCAATTGGGATAAAACTGCCTCGGAGGATAAGGAAGGGGATCGCCGGGGTTCATTCCAAGCGGTGTGGCGTTAATCAGCAGTGTGGGTGCGTCGGGAGCATTATGCTTATTCAACGGAGGGCCTAATATTTTCTTATTGGGAAAGAGGGTACAGAGATCGTTATGCAACGCAAGGCGTCGTTCCGTGGATCGCGCCACGATATAGAGTTCTGATATATTGGCATTGAGCAAAGAAACGGCGACCCCACGCGCGGCACCTCCTGCCCCCAAAAGAATAACCCGCATCCCATCAGGATTGACACCCACCTCCGAGAGCGACTTTAGAAAACCCCGCCCATCGGTATTATGGCCAATGAGTGTCTGTTCAACGACTTCTACGGTATTGACCGCTCCAATTTTTCTAGCCTCATCAGAAAGTGCGGTTAAAAAGGGGATAATCGTCTCTTTATGCGGTATCGTAACGTTAACACCTCTTATCCCCAAGGCAGGAACCCCAGCGACGGCTTCTTTTAATCTTCCTGAAGGGACATGAAAAGGAACATAGCGATAGGGCAGGTTTAATGCCTCAAAGGCGGCGTTGTGGATAACAGGGGAAAGGGAATGCCCAATCGGATCACCAAAGATTCCAAAAACCCGAACAATAGCCTGCGAGGTCATCTTCTTATCGCCCTCAAGACGCAGAGGTTATCGGGGGAATATCTTTATGGGTTGCAATCTCAATTTGGCGACGACCCTTCTTTTTTGCACGCATAAGCGCTTGATCCGCGGCCTCAACGATTTGAGACGCCTTCGAGACATTCTCGGTTGGAAGCCCAGCAACGCCAATACTCACTGTTAATGACTCGCCTGCGGCCAAAGGAGAAAACTGATGCGCGCCCACCGCCTTGAGGACACGATTCGCAATAGGCGCGGCGACATCGCAGGAAGAATGCGGAAGGATAACCCCAAACTCATCTCCGCCCCAACGCGAGAGGATATCAATATCTCGCACCTGTGACCGAATGACTTCGGATAGCTCGCACAAGACGATATCCCCCGCGTGATGGCTTACTGAATCATTAATTTTTTTGAAATAATCAATATCAATCATCATAAACGAAAAAAAGATGCCGTACCGATGGAAACGAAGAAACTCCCGAGAAATGATATCGTCGAAGAACCTGCGATTAAAAAGACCTGTTAGAGAATCTGTTATGGCCAATTGTTCGGCCCGAAGCAGATTTCCCCGCGTCTCTCTCTGATCATGAATCAGTTTGTCTAAATCTTCTCTAACCCTTTGAACCCGCAAACAAGCCGAGATTCTTTCATTAAGCTCTTTCGTATCATACGGTTTGGTCACATAATCATTCGCGCCACATTTAAAAGCGGTAATCTTACTGTCTATCTCTCCCCTTGCCGTTAGTACAATAATTTGGACATTCGCCGTCTTTGCATGGTTTCTCAATAGACGACAAACATCATATCCGGTGGTATCCGGCAAAATAAGATCAAGCAGAACGATATCCGGAACAGATTCAATGGCCAAGTTGATGCCCTCTCCTCCCGTATAGGCGCAGTCAACGTGACACCCATAGCTTTCAACATCTTTTACGATAATCTTCGCGGTGAGAACATCATCTTCCACAACGAGTATATGGGGTTTTCTATACATGGCTCATTATATCATATTTTAATATGAACGGTTTAAAAACATCTATCTTCTTTTATGATATGAGACTCCCCATTGTCAAGACAAAAAATGGCC
>CAYJXH010000027.1:10837-11916 GCA_964373975.1 uncultured Nitrospirota bacterium
ACATCTATCTTCTTTTATGATATGAGACTCCCCATTGTCAAGACAAAAAATGGCCACGTCACCTGCCTTGTTGCTTCTCTTCTCCGCAGACTAGCCACGCTGTCTCTCTATTTAGTTTTTGTGTCTAGTTTTTGGGGAGTCGTATATGATACCCTCTCTAAAATAATTTTGGAGTAAATAATGTTACAAGAAACCCCGTTTATCTGGATGGATGGAAAACAAGTTGCGTGGAAAGACGCAACCATTCATGTTTTAACCCATACACTGCATTATGGCATGGGTGTTTTTGAAGGGATTCGATGCTATAAAGGAAGTTTGGGGACAGCAATCTTTCGTCTGAAGGATCATGTAGAACGGCTTTTAGGGTCTGCCCATCTCATGAAAATGAAAATCCCTTATTCTGCACCCGAGATTGAACAGGCTATTATTGAAACCGTACGCATCAACAAACTAGAACAAGGCTATATTCGACCGATTGCGTTTATCGGGTATGGCGAGATGGGGCTTTATGTCAAGGACAATCCCATTCATCTCACCATTGCCGCTTGGCCGTGGGGCACCTATCTAGGCGACGACGGCCTTGAAAATGGCATTCGGGTTTGTGTCTCTTCTATGGCACGCCACCATGTCAATGTGAGTATGACCCGCGCAAAAGTCACCGGATATTATGTCAATTCACAGTTGGCAAAAAGAGAAGCCAAGGAGAACGGTTACGATGAAGCAGTCTTGCTAGATACCGACGGGTTCGTTGCAGAAGGGCCTGGAGAGAATATATTTATTGTAAGAAAAGGGATTCTCAAAACAACCCCGTTGACTTCCGTTTTAGATGGTATTACACGCGATACAATTATACAGTTGGCTCATAAACAGAACTTACCGTTTCGAGAGGAGCGGTTTACACGCGATGATCTTTATCTTTCCGATGAAGCCTTTTTTACTGGTACTGCGGCAGAAATGACCCCCATCCGCGAAGTGGACGGACGCGCAATCGGAAGCGGAAAACCGGGGCCAATGACAAAATCGCTCCAACAAGCCTTCTTCCGCACCGTACGCGGCGAAGAGCCTTCTTCATGGCTTAC
>CAYJXH010000028.1:0-11566 GCA_964373975.1 uncultured Nitrospirota bacterium
CGAAACAACAGCGGTAAGAGCACGGTGCTCCAAGCACTGGCCATCTGGCAGTTTTGCGTGAATGAATTCCATCTATCCAAACGCGGTGGCCTCAAGGGAGTTCAAGTGGTGCTGCCCAATTTTACGGCCTTACCCGTACCGCAATTCAACCTGCTTTGGAAGGACAGAACAGATCGGCACTGGCCATTGGTCAATGGCAAGAAAAAACAGGAATACATCCTGATCGGCATCCGTGTGGAATGGCGGCGGGAGGCAGGTGAGATCGATTCGTTTGGCGTAGAATTACGCTATCACTCGCCACAAACCATTTACGCTATTCCAAGCGATGGCTGGGCAAAATTCCGCACCTGCGAGGATCAGGGCGACTTACCGAAAATCGCGTACGTACCACCGTTTTCAGGCCTTGAGCCGAGGGAGCATTGGCTGGATGTTGCCCCGAAGCGCCAGCAAGTGGGTAAAGGCCAGCCCGGCAGTGTGCTAAGAAATCTGCTATTGCAAGTTTGTCCTTCACCTGACCGTGGGCAGGATGGGCGCATGGTCAAGGGTTATAAACCTCCTGCGGATTGGCAAGAAGTGGCTAACGTTATTGAGCGTTGGTTCTCGGTCAAAATTCAAGAGCCGAAATACGACTCCGCCAAAGATGTCTATATTACGGTCGAGTACCGTCAGAACGGCAAGGAGTACGACATCATCTCCGGAGGGAGCGGCTTTCATCAGACGTTGACCTTGCTTGCCTTTCTGTACGGATATCAGCCAACAACCATCCTGTTTGATGAGCCGGATGCACATCTCCACGTCAACCTGCAACGCGAGATTCTTGATTACTTCAAGCGAAAGTCTATTGAGAGAAAAACCCAATTCCTAATCGCTACCCATGCAGAGGAATTCGTGCGTGGTGTGAATGCCAGCCAAATCGTTTCCCTTTTAAGCAATGTCCCAAAACGGATCCAGTCCACGCCCCAAGTGTTGCGGGCCATGGCAGAGGTGTCGAACGAGGAGATAGCCCGGCTGATGATATCGCCCTATATCCTCTATGTGGAAGGACAAAGCGACGAGCGGATTCTGCGCGCATGGGCAGATCAATGCGGTGCTCATGCCGCGATGGACAAAGTCTGTTTCAAATCGATGGAAGGCGGCGACAAGAAAAATATGAAGGACAAAGCGGACGAGCACTTTGCCGCATTGAAGCAGATTATCCCGGAGGTTTCGAGGCTGATGCTCTTCGACTACGACAACAAGGAGACTGCCTTTCACCCCAAGCCAAATAACCCTGCACTGGCCGAGTGGAAACGCAAGAATATAGAAAATTACTTGCTGGTACCGGATGCATGGAAGCGGGCTGCACTGTGTCAGATGGACGGCAAGGACGATCTATTTGCGCAACCGGTTTTGCAGGTAATTGACACGTTTTTTGCCGATCAGAATTTGACCTTGCCACACGGGAAAAGATGGCGGGATGTCACCGCGAACGTGTTTGGCGTGGTGGATGGCAAACGTATTCTGTTTGAGAACGACGACTCGCTTTTTCAGCAACTGCGAAATGGATTGCCCTCCCTAACTCTCAATCGCGAGCAAGTAGCCATGAGTATGGTTGCCGACGAGCTTCACGAGGATGTGCATCATTTTTTTGGCAGGCTGATTTCTTTGGTTGGTGCTCAATGAGTCAATTCAGCACGGATTACTGGGTATGAGCAGATAGGCTATTTCACACCAATCATCATAGGGCACTAAATGGACTTCCGTATCGCTGACACCTTCACCGACAGCCTCGCGCGGTTGACCGGTGACGAGCAGAAGGCCGTCAAGACGATTACCTTCGACTTGTAGCGGAACATCCGATTTCCGACCATTCTGTTGATGTTAACAAAATGGTCGACTTGGGTTCGGGCAGTCATCGGGAAATTGATGACATCTCAAAGGGAGGGGTGATGAGCCAGAATATTATTACTTTGGGATGACACAAAAAATAAAAGGTTCCGTCATCTGGATACGTTTTCGATGGCGTATTTGTTTTGTACTGCCTTCTCGTACCAAATGGGTTTGGTGTTGATCGCCGTCTGAAACATCTCGGAAGCCTGCCCATGCTGGCCCATCAAGTAATACATATAACCCAAGTTGTGGTATGCCGCGGCAGGGGCTCCCCCCATGCGAAACGCTTCCAATGCACGCGGATAATCGCCTTGCATCCCATAGGCATAACCCAGATTGTTATATGCCACTTGTAGTTTTGGATGAAGATGCACCGCTTCGCGAAACGCCAAAATTGCCGATTTGATGTCATTGGCAAGGAGCCGCGAGTAACCGAGATTGTTATAATAGACGGCATTGTTTGGATCCAGCCGAAGCGCTCCCTGATAGTGAACAAGCGCCAGCGTGAACTTTTTCCTATGGTCATAAATTATTCCGAAGCCGTTAAACGCGGCGGGGAGTTTTGCGTTGAGCGACAACGCTTTTAAAAACGCGGCTTCTGCTTTTTCATCCTCCCCTTTTGCCAGAGCGGCTAAACCGATCCCCTCGTTGGCCTTTGCAAATTGAGGATTGATTTGGAGAACTTTTTCAAAATTAATCATGGCCGCATCCCATGCCCCTTGCTGAAGAAAAATAACCCCTATTGCGTAATGATCCGGCCTCGAACCCTCTTGTTGGGGGTCATCTTTTTTCAGAGACGGCTCTTCGGTTGATTCTTCTCTTGCAAGTGTTCCAGAGGGACCCTCTGGATTGACGTAATGGATCATGGAGATTGGCTTGGCACACCCTGCAATCGTTAAAAAAACGATCACTAAAAAAAACTTAAATTGAAAACGATTTTCTATTTTCATTTAAAAACCCCCTTTAATTTAGCGCCCTTCTGTCGGTAGGAGCACTTGGATAATTTTAAGGATACCCGGACCGATCATGACCACGAGGATGGCTGGAAAAATAAAGAGGATGAGCGGGAAGAGCAGTTTTACAGAAATCTTCTGGGCCATTTCTTCTAATTTTTGTTTGCGTTTTTCACGCACGACATCGGCATGTGTACGAAGCGCATCGGCCACACTCGTTCCAAATCGGTCTGTCTGCACGAGGAGCGCGGCGAGCGTTTTCATCTCGCCCACGCCCGTTCGTGTGCCGATATTTCTAAACGCTTCCATCCTGCTTTTCCCCGCGCGAAGTTCCATGCTCCCCAACCGAAGTTCCTCGGACATTTCCCCGCAGGCATGCGACATCTCTTCGCCAACCCGTTGCACCGCCGCATCCAGACCTAGCCCTGCCTCCACACAGATGACCAGCATATCCAATACATTCGGAAGGGCTTTGGAAATTATCTGCTGTCTTTTTTTAATGCGAAGCGTTAAATACAAAACAGGCAGATAAAAGCCAGACGCCGTTAAAAATAGACAAAGGGAGATTGTCTGCTGGGGCAAAAAGCCTGCAATCGCCTGACCCATCAGATAAATCAACGGAATAAAAATGGCTAGCATCACCCTGCATCCTTGAAAGACAGAGAGTGCTTCTTCCTGCCGAAAGCCTGCCATGACCAGTTTCGCCTTTAAGGCAATTTTCTCCCAGCCCTCTGCTGGAAGTATCATCTGACCGTGACGCTGGGCCGTATTTTTTAACCACTTTACGAGCAGTGTTGTGATCTGATCGTATGGGGCCACCGCCGCTGCTTCTTCCACGGCGCCCAAGCGATGGTGAATGCGGTGATGCATGCTGACTCTTTGCGCCACGAGTGTCACCACAGCACCCCCCGCAAGCGAGGTGGCGAAAAATATCATGACGAGAACAATCCAAGACATCTCCTCCCTCATTTCTACTCTTTAGGAGCGGGAATGACGCCCCGCTTTACAACGTGTCGAGTCGAATAATGCGACGGATGATCAGAAATCCTACCACTTGTAAACTGCCGGCAATGAACACCATTTTTTGCCCTATCGGATCGGTGAATAAAGTCATCAGATACTCTGGCTGTACGACGTAAAGGGTGCCGCCAAGAACGAGCGGCAGTGCTGTCAGGATTGCGCCCGAGAGTCTTCCCTCGGCCGTGAGCGCTTCCGTCTGACCGATCAGTTTGATCCGCTCTCGAATAACATGCGCCAGCCGGTCAAACAGCGTATTGAGGTTTCCTCCTGTTTCTTGCTGAATGATCAGGGCAACGACCAAGTAACGCAGATCGTTGCAATTGACGCGTTTGGCAAGATTCTGAAGCGCCGTCGGCACATCCCGCCCAAAGTTGACTTCTTCAAAAACCCTTGTTAGTTCATGGCCAGCAGGGTCGGGGGACTCCTCCCCTGCACAACGAATAGCGCCAGGGACGGAATGCCCTGCCCTAAGGGCACGGCCCATCAGGTCCAACACGTCGGGAAGTTGTTCCGAAAAGGTGTGTTCACGTGCCTTCTTTTTAAAGTGCAACAGGAATAGGGGAAGCGATCCTGCCGCAAGACTGATCGCTAAGCTCACGAAAGCAGTTCTTCCAAGGACAAGATGGCACACCGCCCACACAGATGCCAAAATCAACAAGCAGGTTAAAAGCACAACGCCTACCGTAAGGCCAGAGTTTGCCCCCTGCAAAAGAACCTCAACCGACTGAAAGACCGACCGATGCACAACAAGCAGTTGGTTTAGCCACGGGATATCGCTCAATGTTCGTGATATCAGCAAAGAGGAGGGCGATGTTGCGCCTTCACCCGGCTCTCCCAAGGCAGATCGAAGTCTTTTTCGCACCTGTTTTACAGCACCCAGACGCTCTTTGATTAAATAATAAAGCGATTCTACGGCAATGAGCACACAGATAAAAATGAACACCCCAATCAGTTTTTTCATAACAGGTTCCTTTTGGCGTCGGCCATCGCGTAGACACGATCGGGATTAAAAAGAGAGGGAGGCAGATCCGTTCCGCAGGCCTTCAACCGATCGAGAAAGTGGGGGCGGATTCCTGTGGCATGAAACTGTCCTTCCCCGAAACCGATTTGTTCAAACACAAAGATTTCTTGCAGGCAGATTAAGTCTCCCTCCATGCCGGTAATCTCCGAGAGGCTTAGTATCTTTCGAGAACCGTCACGGCACCTTATAACCTGAATGACTATATGTAGCGCAGCGCTAATTTGGCGGCGCATTGCTTTGTCTGAAATATTCAACCCCGCCATTGAGACCATCGTCTCCAGACGGGCCAAAGCATCACGAGGGGTGTTGGCGTGGAGGCTGGCCAGCGAACCGTCGTGGCCGGTATTCATCGCCTGAAGCATATCCAGCGCCTCGTCCCCCCGCACTTCGCCAATGATAATTCGATCCGGCCGCATCCTAAGCGCGTTTCGAACCAGATCGCGTTCAGAGATACAACCGCGTCCTTCGATGTTCGGTGGACGGGTTTCGAGGCGAACGACGTGGCGTTGCTGAAGTTGAAGTTCTGCCGAGTCTTCAATCGTAACAATTCTTTCATCGTCCGGAATAGCGCCCGACAGCACATTTAAAAGGGTCGTCTTTCCAGAACCGGTTCCGCCAGAAATGAGAATGTTTAATCGCGCCCGAACGGCCCCCTGAAGCAGTTTAGCCATTTCAGGGGTAAGGGTTCCCAAGCGCACCAGGTCTTCCATCTTGAGCGGATCTGCGGAAAACTTCCGGATGGACAAGACGGGGCCGTCCAGTGCCAGCGGGGGAATAATGGCATTCACGCGAGAACCGTCAGAAAGCCGCGCGTCAACCATCGGAGAAGATTCGTCAATTCTGCGTCCGACACGAGACGCAATCTTGTTGATGATTTTCATTAAGTGTGCGTCGTCTTTGAAACAGACGTCGGTTGACTCCAACTTCCCACGCCGCTCCACGTAAACGGAACGATGATTGTTCACCAGGATATCGGAAACGGTCGGATCTTTTAATAAAGGCTCCAGCGGCCCCAGTCCCAACATTTCGTCCTGAATCTCAATGACCAGCCGCTGTCGTTCTACTATATTGAGCGGAACGGATTCAGATTGGAGAACCTGCTCAATGATCTGTGGTAACCCCTCCACCTTCTGACCGGCAAGCATCTGCTCCAATTTCGAAAGGTCAATCATGTCAATGAGCTTATAGTGGATTTTAGCTTTGATCTCTTGATAGTGCTTCTGGTCTTTGTGACGGTCAACCCCAAGCGAAGTGCGTATGCCAGGGCTTTCCTCAAACCTTGTGACGATTGGATTGTGCATGTTCTACCTCCTTCTCTGTTCTGAAAAGTCTCGCAAAAAACCCGCCTTTAGAGGGTTTCTGAACGACACCACTCGTGTCTGTCTTTTTTGTCCCAGACGCGTTGTTTAAGAGCAAGGCCAGATTATCAAAGGCCAACGCGATAGCACTTTTTGGCGCGAGTTGATTTAATGTAAGCCCCCGGTTAATCGCCAGCATGACTGTCTGTTCGTCGTGCGGAAGGGTATAATCAATGGCGTGCCCCAGAGCGGATTCAGCCTCTTTCACGTTCACGGCCCCTTCTGCCCGCTTGTGATAGCCATTCACAACCAGCTTAATCCGATTGTGCGAAACCCCAGACCGTTCAAGAATCTCGATATAGCGCTTGGCGTTTCTTAAAGCGAGGACATTGAGTTGAGTGACCAGCAGTATTTCATCTGTGTGCTGTAATGTGGCAAATAACGACTCATCAAACCTGCCGGAAAGATCAACGACCACCCAGTCAAAAACAGACAAAAGCGGGGGATACGCTTGTTGAATGTCCGATGCAGTCAGTTGCGAACCTTCTTCCAAACGACGCGGCGCAACCAGCACCGAAACACCGCTTGCGTGTCGTGTCATCATTTCTTTCAGAAGGGGGGCATCCATCCGTTCGGCTTGGCCTGCAATGTCAGTAATCGTCGCCTTGGGTTCGAGGTTCATCAACAGGCAGAGATCGCCTAATTGCAAGTTAAGATCAACCAGCGCCACCGATTGTCGGCATTTTTGGGCCAGTGAAACAGCCAGGCTCATCGCGATAAAGGTCGTCCCAACCCCGCCTTTACTGCCGATCACCGATACGAGGCGTCCCCGATGCGGTTTTTGTGTTCCGTTCTTGCTGGACAACGTTTTCGATAAACTCAAAACGGCCTGCTTTAAATCATCATGAAACGGCATCGGTAAAAAGGCGCGCGCACCGACGCGCATTGCACAGAGGATCATCTCCTGATCACACTGCTCTTTCCGACAAGCAAGAAAAACCGCCGTTGATGGAAACGACTCCACCAACTGCTGTGCCAACAACAAAAGCCGTTTCGGATCCGGACTGATATCCAGCAATATCCCGTTCGGGGTATATCGCTTGGCAAGAAGCGGCAACTCTTCCATCTTCCGACAGACCGCCGTCATGGAGATCATCAGCTCCTGCTTGCATTTTTTTTCCAGATAAGCGCTTGTTTCCTCAACAGAGGCCGCAACAATAAGTGTAATCATATTTCCTTTTTACTGTACAAGCCCCGGAACCGGACTCATCGTCCCGAAATCCCGGCCGCCTGTTCCAGCGTTTTGACTCAACCCCCCCTCCTGACATTTCAAAAATCCGAAAAGCCCTTTCACGCCAGTTTGACCTCCTTGGTGATTACAGGGCTCGTTCGACACACAGACCTCCTCCAGATTAAACTTTGCAAATCCCACCACACAGGCTGTTCCGTTCAAGGAAAAGGAACTCCCCGCACCACACGAAATGACGGCCACATACGTTTTCCATTCCTTCACTGAATTTCCATCCGCATCCTCACACACGCCACTTAGACAGGGACTCACCTTTTCATCGTATTTATCGCGGATCGCCTTAAAAATAGAGGCATCGGCTCCATTCGTGAGCTTTACAACGCTTTTATTATCAATGGGCGGCTTATTATCACATCCAGCGAGGCATGACCTGGCATACACGCTCGGCGTATCGCCATCAATATAACTCTTGATCGTAGGCACCGACGCCTGGGGATCAAAAAAAGAGGTTAATGCGCCTATTTCGCTTATTGTCGGATAAACAGTGATCGCCACCTGGCAGTAGGGACTTCCGTTCTGATGGGTGATTTTATCAGAACAGAGCACAACTGGAATGGAGAGGTTACAATCAATAAGCGGATCATCCGAGTCAACACACTGGCTGGGGCCGCTCGTCTTGGCTGTTGCAATCGTTCTGACATTTAGGGTGGGGCGTCCCAGAAGGCGGGCAAAAGAGGTTTTAAGCGCCGTGCCGATTGCAGTCTCTTGTCGCAAGGTGACCCGCAGGGTATCAACGGTATCGGGGTATCCGGACTGCCCCAGCAAAATAGGACGAAAGCTCTGTGTCTGTTTATCCCAGGAGCCGACCTCAACATCTCCCGGCGGCAGTGTCACCGATGCGCCTGCCACTTTATTTTTACCCGCGTAAAGGATGGCGTCGTTTCTGGCGGTTGTAATTCCGGCATTCGTTCTATTAAAGCGAGCGGCGCCTGCCAAGGCCGCGGAGTCTGCCGCCGCTTGTAACTGTGTCTTGGCTGTCAGTCCGAAACCGATATCCACGACCAGCGCGACGAAACCAAGCAATAATAAAAGTAAAATCGCCACCACCACGGCAACCACCCCTTTTTCCCCATTCCTTACTTTCATGTTTTTCCTCGCATTATTGAGTGTGTCCCAATGCGCCATCGAATCCTCCTGGAAGCAAAGGAACCTTTTTTTTATCTGTGACGCGACCTTCCAGCAGTTCTTGTTCATACGCCGGATACCGGTCGGTGGGAAGCGCAATCCTCTCCTTTGTCCCACGGCCCTTAACCCGTTGCGGCGTGACCAAAATCAGCAGTTCCGTCTCGCTCTTTTGAAATTGGGTGCTTCGAAAGAGCGCACCCAGAATCGGGATACTGCCCAGCACAGGGAATTTTGATATGTTCCGTCTTGTATCTTCCCTTAGCAGGCCGGCGATTGCCAACGTGTGCTCATCTTCGAGTTCTACCGTCGCCGCCGCGCTTCGAACCTTTATTCCAGGAACCACAAATCCACCCACCTGTACGGCCGTGGCAAAATCAACATCGCTGACTTCCGGTGCCACTTTCAGGCTGATCTTTCCAGATTGGAGCACGGTAGGCGTGAACCGCAGTTGAACCCCAAACTTTTTATATTCAACGGTAATCCCGGAAGACCCGCCTCCTTGCGGAATCGGTATCGGAAACTCCCCACCCGCTAAGAAGCTGGCTTCCTGTCCGCTAGCGGCCATCAGGGTAGGCTCTGCCAAAACCTTTCCAAGTCCATTTTGTTTTAAGGCATCAATGAAACCAATCAGGTGCCGATTGGGCGCCCCCAGAATGAAATTATTGTTGGCGCCCACCCCGAGCGGATTGCCGTCGTTGTTTAAGGTCAGGCCCGGAATGTTTGGTTTCAGGTTTCCAACAAAAGGGGCGCCCCCTCCAAGATTGGTAAACGCAAAAAAAGTATCGTTAATCGCAGAGGCCAGATTGATCCCCATCCTGTCCATATTAGAACGGGACACCTCAACAATATTGACTTTCAAGAGCACTTGCGGCCCCCCCCCCACTTGAACGAGGCTTATCACCTTGCCGGGCGCAAACGGTTCGACAATAGAAAGAACAGCGGATAGGAGGATACTGCTTGACACCTCTCCTTTTAAAAGCAGGCCATCCTTCAGGCTATACACCTCTATCGGCTCATCCGGCAAAAGAAGGTGCAGTTTTTCCTTCAATAAAGCGAGGTCCGATTCTACAAATAGTTCCATCGAAATTTGCTGATCTTTCCTGTTATTTTTCCCTTGAACAAGGAGACTGGTTTCCCCCACACCCTTGCCATGCAGGGAAATCTGCCTTGGAGAAAGGAGTGTGATACCCACCACTTTTGGGTCAGACAGGAGAATCTGCCGGATGGAAAACGGAACACGGATTACTTTTGACTTTCCTACGACTAAATGGATTGGCATCTCTTTTTTATCCTCCTGTTTAGCCTCTTGGCTATACGCTAGGCAGGGAACCAATAGCATGGCCAATAAAAACAAAGTGCAAAGAGAGCGTCCTTGTAAAGATCGCATTTTAAAACTCCTGACGGGTTCGCTGATCCCCCCGAATAATTTCAACAACGGTTTTTTCGGCCTGTTGACGATGTAAAGATTGTTTTGCCAAGACAGAGACAGCGGAGCCTTTTTGCTCTTGATCAATCAGTTCTTTGGTGCGGATTCCTTTTGGCTCTGTTTGTTCCTGATCGCCTTCGTTTCGCAGGGCGAGTTGTAGTTTGCCTTTATTGGCGGCGAGCGCCAGTTTTTCCGCCTCGTAAGGCGTGACTTCCAGCGTGACAACATTCACCAATTCGGCTTTCTCTTTTTCGCGTGTCAGCTTTTGTCCAGAGGCAAGCACCTTGATGTTCTGAAGAATAATTTTTGATGTGCTGTCTGTTTGTGTACTCTCTTTGTCCTCAATCGTTACGAGGACATCCACGCGACTGGCGGGCGTAATAAATCCGGCCACCCCAATAACCTCATCAACCTTCACGCTCATGGCCCGTTTGCCTGGGCTGATGATGGCGGTTAATCCTTCCTCTATTCCGGACGCCGCGAGATGAGATCGCAAGATCGGTTCGCCCGCAGCGATTGGAACAATCGGAACACGCCCAAGCAGTGGTTCTGTCTTATCCGCCGCAGTTTTTGGAACGCTTTCCTCGGGCCACTCTGTTACGCGCATTGATTCGGGCAAAAGTTTTGACCCAGCGGGCAGATCCAATGCCGCCACCACGACAGGCTTTAAAAACAAGGGCCTGCCAGAAACAGGGGCATTGCTTGTATTCCCTGTAAAACGGGACATCAGTACGGTGGCAACCCCGCCCAAGCCAATCGCAAAAACCAGCACGATATAGGGCCATTTTCCCCGCATGATATTCCCCTTTCATTTAAAACAGCCGCTCCGTTTATTCATGTCGCATCACCGAGATCGCTTTTAATTGCGTTGGGAAAAAGGGTAGCAATGTCGGCGAGATATTCTGTATAGGCACGGAAACCGAAACCTTAACTTCACAACCGCTGACGCAGGCGGCATAGCCTACATCCGTTCCATTCAGGCGATAACTCACTTGTATCGTTGACGAGGTGGCGTTGACACCTGATGCATTCAGATAGCTGTTAATTTTTGTCCTCACATCGGTATCACTCACCGGAGGATCGCGAACCACTACGCCAAACCGTGCGCCCTCCCTTGCCCCGTTGGTTACCACTTGAGAGAGCCACCATCCCATTCCAAATTGGATCATTCCGAAAACAATCAACAGCAGTAGAGGCAAGACCAAAGCAAACTCCACAATGCTCGCCCCGCGGGCATCCCCATTTTCATCAGGGTTCAGACTATTTTTTCGAAGAGCATCCAAAGCAGTCCCCCTCCCGATAAGACAACCCCATACGGAATCTTCTGGACAGCTTGGGGTGACATCATCTTAAAAACCAGCTTGGGCCATAAAAGAGGCCCTCCCATTAGATAGTTGAGGGGCGATTCGATCCAGACAGGCTCTCTGAACATCGCTAGTCCAATGACGACGACCCCTCCCATCAACGCGGTTGCTATATAGTCTTAGGTCTCAATTTGATTGATCAGGATTGGATATGATAGAGATAGTGAAAGTGAAAGAGGCG
>CAYJXH010000029.1:0-11325 GCA_964373975.1 uncultured Nitrospirota bacterium
ACAGGCGTATCAATTCAATCACCTATCACATTCGATCGGGCGCACTCACTCCCAATAGATTCAATGCCGACTTTAAAACAATTTGAATGGCTGTAATCAGCGCAAGCCGCGCCCGGGTTAGCGCGGCATCTTCCGTCACCACGCGATGTTTGAAATAGTACCGATGAACAAGCCCTGCAAGTTCCATGAGATAAAAATTAACCCGATGCGGTTCCAACCGCTCCGCCGCCATTTTCACAAGATCGGGATAAAACGCAAGTTGTTTAATCAGCTCCATCTCTTCGGACAGCGTTAATAGCGAGACATTCGTCTCTTTTTCCATGAGAATGCCCTGCTCTTTTGCCACTCGGATGATAGAGCATAGCCTTGCATAAGCATACTGAACATAATAAACAGGATTTTCGTCGGAAGTTTTTTTGGCCGTTTCCAGATCAAAATCAAGCGAGGTGTCTGACCTTCGCATTGTGAAAAAGAAACGCGTCGCATCAACACCCACCTCTTCAATCACTTCCTTGAGGGTGACAAATTCTCCCGACCGTTTGGACATGGCAACAGGCTTGCCATCGCGAAGCAGATTCACCAATTGATGAATCACAATATCAAGCCGTTCCGGGGCGTATCCCATTGCGCAAACCGCCGCTTTAACGCGCGCGATATAGCCATGATGGTCGGCGCCCCAAATGTCAATCAGCCGATCATACCCACGTTCAAATTTACTTTTGTGATAAGCAATATCGGATGCAAAATAGGTCAACTCGCCATTACTCCGTTTTATGACGCGGTCTTTATCATCACCATACCTTGTGGTTTCAACCCAAACCGCGCCATCGGCATCATAAACCACGCCCGCTTTACGAAGAAATAAAATCGCCTCGGAGACCTTTTCATTTTCATGCAATGCGGCTTCACAAAACCAAGAGTCAAAATGAATTCCAAATAACGCAAGCGCCTCTTCATTCATGGAGAGAATTTTCTTGTAACTATATTGTGTGAAGAATGGGGGGTCGTGCTCGGTAAGATATTTTTCTCCTACGGTGTCTTTGATCTCTTTTGCAATATCAATAATATAATCCCCTTTGTACGCCTCGGCGGGGAGTTCGATTTTTTCTCCAAAAAGTTCTCGATAGCGCAAATAAGTTGATTGCCCCAGCAAAGCCATTTGGTTGCCGACATCGTTGATATAATATTCTTGCGTAACCTGATAGCCCGTCACACGCAAGAGGCGGGTTAGCGCGTCGCCTAATGCCGCCGCGCGGCCGTGGGCCACATGCAAAGGCCCGGTGGGATTGGCGCTCACAAATTCAATCAGGATTTTTTTGCCGTGAAAAAGATCGCGCTTGCCGTATTCCAAACCCTGCTTCAGAATTTCCAAAAGATGGCCATGCCCGATTTCTTTTTTAATGAAAAAATTGATATACCCCGGCCCTGCAATCTCTATCTTCTCAAGCAGTAAAGCGGATGATGGCAATTGATTGAGGATTGTGACGAGAAGTGCGGCCAGATTTCGAGGCGGAAGGCCTTCTCGTTTTGCTAAAGAAAGCACCATGGGGGTCGCATAATCCCCATGCTCTTTTTGCAAGGGCACATTGATAACAATCGGAATCGCTTCCCCCGTCGTGACGGCGCTTTTAAGCGCCCCGCGCTTGAAACCTTCTGCCAATGCCTCTTTAAGAAGGGCGATTAGTGATTCCTGCATGCCGTTTCCTGTTGCATTAAACCTTCCAAATACCGAGCGCTCGAAGCGTTGCGACTGTAATCATGGTGGGCAATCCTCCTTAAATGAAACGGCATTCTACCATACATTCAACCCAGATTACGCATGAGAATTCTTCCTCCCATTTTTCTTTAGAATTATGTATAATAACGTCCAATGCCATGACAACCCGCAGGGGGCTCGTCCCCTTTCTAACCTGCCCTCCTGACCATTATGGGATTTTGTATGAGATCAATCCGTGGATGAGCAAAATGCGCGGCGTGGATTCTCGTCTCGCCCGGCAACAATGGAATTCCCTTTACACACTGCTTACAGAGCGATTGGGAATGACAATAGAGCAGTTGTCTCCTATGCAGGGACTGCCCGATATGGTTTTTACTGCGAATGCCGGATTGGTTGTGGGCAAGCAGTTTTTTATGAGCCGGTTTCGGCATGACGTTCGTCAGGGGGAGTGTGCCCATTATGAAAAGTGGTTTCGCGCACGCGGCTTTCAAATAGAGGTTCCGCCTCCAAACATTTATTTTGAAGGAGAAGGCGATGCCCTGTGGGTCGGGGAGCGATTGTTTCTAGGATGTCAAATTCGCACGGATCGTGCCGCGGCGCCATGGTTGGCAAAACAACTGGGCATTTCTGTTGATCCGTTAGAGCTTGTTGATTCCCGTTTTTATCATCTTGATACTTGCTTTTGTCCCTTGGACGATCAGCGTGTGCTCTACTATCCTGATGCGTTTAGTCCTGCCTCGCAAAAAATTATAAAAGAAATTATAAAGCGTCCTATTCCCATTCAAGAGGCTGATGCCATACGATTTGGCGCCAATGCGATTGTCGTTA
Source organism: uncultured Nitrospirota bacterium (assembly GCA_964373975.1). Classification (GTDB taxonomy): domain Bacteria; phylum Nitrospirota; class Nitrospiria; order SBBL01; family SBBA01; genus JACPZM01. The sequence goes on from CAYJXH010000029.1 coordinate 2,546, forward strand.
CGAATCAGATCGTCGTGAATGCGGGCTGTACGGCCTTAACAAAAACGCTGATGGACGAAGGATTCACCGTGCATTCCATAGACCTCTCTGAATTCATTAAGGCGGGCGGCTCGGCCAAATGCTTGATCTTACAGCTATAGCGGCCTATTCCGACACAGGGGGATATCCACAAGGCATCTTTACAAAATGAGTTTGCCCCTTTACAATGCGTGGGGTGTAAGCAGTATTCTTTTCAGGAGATGAAAAAATGTATATTTATAAAGTAGCCGTGATTGGTGCGGGGGCGATGGGAGCAGGCATCGCACAGGTGATTACCTATGCGGGAATTCCCGTTATTCTCAAAGATGTGAATGCGGCGGTTGTCGAACGCGGACTCAAAACCGTTCGCGGTATTTATCAGGGCCGTGTTGATAAAGGAAAGATGACGGCCAATGAGATGGAACAAAAGATGGCGCTTATAACAGGGGCAACGGACTATGCTGGTTTTTCTGATGTTGATCTTGTGATTGAGGCGGTCTTTGAAGATGTTTCTGTCAAGCAAAAACTCTTTTGCGAATTAGAATCGGTTTGCTCCGAGAACACCCTTTTAACAAGCAATACGTCGTCCTTACCTATTTCCGCCATTGCGGCCCCGACAAAAAGGCCGGAGAAAGTAATCGGACTGCATTTTTTTAATCCCGCGCCTGCGATGAAATTGGTCGAGATTATCCCAGGGCTTGCAACCTCTCGTGAAACCATTGACGATGTTGTCATGTTTTCAGAGTCCATTCGGAAGATACCGATTCGGGTTACGGAATGCGCGGGCTTTCTGGTCAATCGCCTTCTCATGCCCTATTTAAATGAAGCGGCGATGGCATTACAGGAAGGCGCACAGGCAAAAGAGGTGGATGAATGGTTGGTCTCGTTTGGAATGCCCATGGGGCCGTTTGCCCTGCTAGACGCGATTGGGGTGGATATCTCCGCCAAGGTGTCCGAGATTTTATACGATGCGTATGGGCCTCGCATGAAACCGGCTGAAATTCTAGGGGTGTTATACAAAACGGGACGCGTGGGCATTAAAGGCGGCGCGGGGTTTTATGAATATGGAGAAGGAACGGGGGATGTTGTACAATCAATGATTGAAAAAATTGGAAAGGCTAAGCGCGCGTCTTCAGTAGATCGTATTGTTCTGCCGATGATTAACGAGGCGGTGATTGCCCTGCAAGAGGGTGTGGCGCACGCAAACGATATTGATATTGCAATGATGGCGGGCACAGGTTTTCCGCAAGACAAAGGCGGGCCTCTGCACTATGCGGATCAAATTGGGGTGGATACCGTCTTGTTTAAATTACAAGCATTAACGACCGAACACGGGGAGCGGTTTTGGCCGGCCCCAATGTTAAAACGGATGGTCAACGCAAATTACTTGGGGAAGAAAACGGGGAAGGGCTTTTTTCAGTATTAGGAGATCAAGCATTATGGGACAATACATAACAGATCAAATAGACGGGAATGTCGCAACAATCACCATCAATCATCCGCCGCGCAATATCATTACACTGCCCCTGATGGACGAATTGGAGAAAACGATTGACGCGCTGTCGGAGAATCTCGCGGTCAAGGCAGTGGTCTTAACGGGCAATGGATCGGTGTTTATCGCCGGCGCAGATATTCATGAGATATTAGCGATTCCAAACGCGGCAGAAGGGGAGAAACTTTCAAAGCGCGGGCATATTCTTTTTAATAAGATAGAATGGATGCGGACTCCCGTCATCGCCGCCATAAACGGCTTCTGTCTGGGCGGTGGTTTGGAGCTGGCATTGGCGTGTCATATCCGCATTGCCGGAGATCGCTCGCGTATGGGATTGCCTGAAATTGGCCTTGGGATTATGCCGGGGTTTGGCGGAACACAGCGACTGCCTCGACTCGTCGGAACGGCAAAGGCAATGGAATTGATTTTAACGGGCGATATGATCAGCGCGGAAGAGGGCAAAGCCATTGGCCTTGTTAATCGGGTGGTTCCTGAAACGGAGGTTTTAAAAGAGGCGCAAGGACTGGCGAAGAAGATTTCCGCAAAAGGAAGAATGGCGATTTCTGGCGTGATGCGGGCTATTTCGGAAGAGGCGATCATCCGCATTTCTGCGGGGCTTTCGCTGGAAGCAGAGATTTTCGGAACCCTTTGCGAAACCGCCGATATGAAAGAGGGGCTGTCGGCCTTTGTCGAGAAAAGACAGCCTAAGTTTGTTGATGGCTAAAAAAAAATTGGGGGTGTTGTTATCCACGCCTCCTGACAATAAAAATTTTGAAACGGTTGTCTCTTTAATCAAAGACGCCGTGGCGCAAGAGACGACGGTCTATCTTTATTTTATTGACGATGGGGTTTTCAATATCGGCAAGCCCGCAATTGCCGCGTTGTCCGATTGCGGCGTTCATCTTTTTGCCTGCGCTTATGGCGCAGGGCGCCGAGGCGTTGCCCAGAATGATAAAGTGGTATTGGCTGGATTGGTTGTCCTTGCCGATATTATAAAAGGGTGCGACCCCTTTCTCTCGTTCGACTAATGGCCTCCCATATCGTCATACGCATTCAAAGCAATCCTAAGGAAAGTCACCGTGCCTGCGAGGGAATCCGCATTGCGTTAGGCTTGGCCGCTTGCAATCTCAACGTGGAACTTATTCTGACAAACGGCGCATCGGTTTTGCTGACAGACGCTATTGACGAATGTGTGGATGGAGAGCTTGCAAAGCAATATCTTCCCAGTCTTATCAAATTTATTCCGATGATCTATGTTGAAAAAGCGTCGGAACGCTCGCAGGGCGACGAGGTTGTTCCTTTTAATAAGGAATATAGCATCACTTTTTTAAACGCAGACGAAGTAGCTAAAAAAATAGCTTCAGCGGAATGTATTGCGCGGTTTTAATGGCGATGATCCATTTTAAAAATTGAAATGGATCTCTCGCTTAATAAATAAAGCCCTTTTCCCTCAATGATCTGCTCTGATATTTGGAGCCGAGCCGTATCTAAGACCAAGACCCATCTTGTCTCTTCTGTTGTCTCTTCTGAAAGGCAAGGGAGAACAAAAGGAATGGCCGTATTCTCGGCGTTTAAAAGGATCAGCGTCGTCTCGCCGATAATAGGATGCCCCCATTCATCCGTTTCGTCAATGCCCTCGCCGGAAAGAGTTATTCCAAGAACGCGAGGCTGTGCCTCCTCTTCAAAATCCACACGTTCCTGCCCCGTAGGGTAAAGCCATTTTATATCGTTATCTTTTAAGAAGTTTCTGCGGCAAAATACAGGGTTCGATCTTAAAATACTGACAGCCCATTTTGTAAAGCGCAAAAAATCGGTCTGACTTGCGTTGAGGTTCCAGTCATACCAGTTTATTTCATTGTCCTGCGCGTACGGATTATTATTGCCCTTTTGTGTCCTTCCCAACTCATCACCGCCCGAAAGCATCGGCACCCCTTGAGAAATAAGCAGGGTGACGATGAAGTTGCGCTTTTGTCTTTCCCGCAAAGACAAAATAGCCGGGTCGCAACTTTCACCTTCCACGCCGCAATTCCAACTGATATTATAGTCGGTGCCGTCATGGTTGTCTTCTTGATTCGCCTCATTATGTTTTGTGTTGTAAGAAACAAGATCGTGCAGGGTAAAACCGTCATGGCAAGTAATGAAATTGATGCTTGCATGAGGGTGACGGCCCCCTTTATCATAAAGGTCTCGGCTACCCGAAAGACGTTTTGCGACTTCCGAAAAAGCGGCTTCTTGTCGGGTGTCTTTTTCGGGGTTCCAGAAATGGCGAATCGTATCGCGATATTTTCCGTTCCACTCGGTCCATAAAGCAGGAAAGTTCCCGACTTGATAGCCGCCCTCCCCCAAGTCCCACGGCTCGGCAATGAGCTTCACTTGCGAGATAATCGGGTCTTGCTGAATAATATCAAAGAAGGCCCCCAGCCGATCCACCGCGTGCAGTTCCCGCGCCAACGCGCTGGCGAGATCAAATCGAAAGCCGTCCACATGCATCTCGGTAATCCAATATCGCAGGGAATCCATAATCAACTGAAGCACCCTCGGATGGCACATATTCAGGGTGTTTCCGCACCCGGTGTAATCTACATATTTTGAAAGATCGTCTGGCTTTAGCCTATAGTAAGCCTTATTGTCTATTCCCCTAAGTGAAAGGGTTGGGCCGAGCGGACTGCCTTCGCCCGTATGATTATAGACCACGTCTAAAATCACCTCGATGCCCGCGGCGTGGAGAGAGCGAACCATCATTTTAAACTCGCTTAAAATATCCATGGGCAATGCCTGCCCCTTGCCCGATCCGTATTGTTGATTCGGGGCAAAGAAGGACAGCGAGTTGTAGCCCCAGTAGTTTGTTAAACCTTTTTTTTGTACATGATATTCATTCACAGGATGATGGACAGGCATCAACTCAATAGCGGTAATGCCCAACGATTTCAGATGGGTTAAGATTGGCTCTGCGACCATGCCTGCGTAACTTCCCCGCAACGCCTTGGGAATATCGGGATGTTGAAACGTAAGCCCTTTGACATGGGTCTCGTAGAGGATTGTTTTATGCCAAGGGGTTTTAGGGGGGCGATCATCACCCCACGAAAAGGCGGTGTCAACGACCATTCCCAAAGCGGCATAAGGGGCGCTGTCGCGCCGATCTATTTCTAAATCAAAATGAGGCGACCCTAGTGTATATCCAAAAACGGCATCGTCCCATATAACATCCCGTCCAATCATCTTGGCATACGGATCAAGCAAGACTTTGGCAGGATTAAAACGATGCCCGGCCATTGGATCATAAGGGCCATCTACCCGATACCCATAGAGCTGTCCCGGTCTAGCATCAGGAAGATATAGATGCCAGACTTGGTTGGTGCGTTCCGTCATCAAAATGCGGGCAGATTCTTTCTGATCTTCCGCGTTGTCAAACAGGCAAAGCTCCACGCGGATTGCATGTTCTGAAAAAAGGGCAAAATTCACCCCCTTGCCATCCCAAGTGGCGCCTAACGGATACGGATTTCCAAGTGTGATTCTCATTTTTTATTAAGTTTTTTAAACCCAGATTACGTCATAGGGATTATAGCCTAATTTTCCTACATTCTGTCATCCATAAACACAGATTAAAACATCTATCTTTATCTACACCGTTTTTTCGGATAGCGGTGAAAATTGCTAGGGGTCACGTCTTGACAATTGATAAATGTAGCATTGCAAGACCTGACGCTAACCCTGCTCCTAATCCTTTCCAATGGCTTCAATCTCCTGAATGAGCGCGGGCAGATTAGGTCTCTCAAAACTCATGTTTGGCGCGGGGATGCGATTATGCTTGATATCGGGTGGAACGTGTTGGTGATGAGGCAGGGTGGAAGCCAAAGCCTTGTCGTTGGGATGTGGAAAGTCATCGTACCAATACAATCGTTCTTCGCCCCGATAAACTTCATACCCATACGAAATAATAAGGCCAGAGTCAAAATCAACTTCTTCTCGTAGGCGAAGCCGCAAGCCATTCGTGAAAATGACTTCACCTTCCGCAATTCCAGTATAGGGGCTGTCTGACCAAACAGCAACCGTAGAACTCTTGATATTAGGCTGGCTGAAAGATTCCGAGACAAAGCGGCTATAGTCGCTCAGTGACTTGAGCAGATTCATTAGTAAGCGGGCTGGAAGCGCAGGATTTTAGCCAGCTCTAGCCCTTCAAGTTGTTTATTGTAAGTGTCCTTTCGCCGCCGCAAAGTTTCATGAATCCCCTTCCATCGGCTGAAATCGGCGCGTGACTCATCGTAGGCATCATAGTCAGCTAACTTGCCGGACATCAGGGCGGCGTAGAAGTCTTCACTCAAAACACCGTACTTTTCTTCGTACAGAGTCAAACGGCGCTCAAGCAGTTTTATTTCAATTACCAACTCATGGATTTCCATTGTCAGGCTCCTCCCTACGCCAATTCTACCACCAGCTTATCCTACACCAGCCTGCCTCAAATATCAATAAGGTATGCCTAACCGTACGGAAAAAATTGCTAGTGCTAGGGTCACGTCTTGACAATTGACAAATGTAGCATTGCAAGACCTGACCCCCTGTGTCCGTGACCCCCTGTATGTTTCCAACGCGTCAACCCCGCGAGTGACCCCCTGTGGTTATGAGGTGTATTCCTTTGTGTGATGTTTGCATAGCCACAAGAAATGTCCTTCGGGGGTCAGCACCTTTTTCAATCCGCCCCAGCAATGTTTTGGATCTAGCTTGTCCAATAAATCTCTCATGCCGCGTAAGGCCGCACCCTCAACATGCTGTGTGCCGTGGATTGCAGGTGTCTGCCCCTGCGCATTCATCTCGCGTGTTGCTTCAATCCGGTAGTCGGCCGCAGACGCTGGCAGAATTCGGACGAGTTGTTCCATCAATTGTATATCGTTTTTAATGAGCGCTTCATAACCCGGTATTCCCGCAATCACCCACGGCCCCACAAAGGGAATAACAGATTTTAGTGTTTTCGCCATGTTCCGAATATAAGGCCCCGTAATCTGCAACCACTTTGCAGTCTGGTCAATAACGTATTGTCCGTCCTCGTAGGTGGGATGCCAGAAACCCGGCGCTTGACAGTAGAGTTGTAATTGCATCTTCTCGCCAGACCATATTTTCTTCCATACGCTTTGTTCTATTGGACGCAACGAGAAAATGTTGGGGCAATGCGATTCAACGAGCGCCTGATCACGATGAAAGGCATGTGTGAATTTACGTTGCGCCAGCGCACGCAATTCCATGGATTCAACCTGTGAATCTTTTTTGGAGTTAATCACCTCACTCAACTGTTTTAGGACAGCATCGCGCGTATTCCAGTCTAAGCCAAAAAGCATCTTTGGAACAGAAACATATTCCAGAGAAACGGGACATTCAATAGACGGCTTTTTATTGATGCGATCGCGAAGGTGTTGTTCATCAAATTCATGCGCACAGGGTTTGGCATTCATCCCCGAACACGGACAAGGGATTAGCCGCTTAATCTCTAAACCGGGGAACCGCGCCAGTGTAAGTTCCAGCCCGTCTTTAAGCAAGGCAAAAAAATCAAAAGGATAGGGCCCGCATACCGAGAGCTGTAGGTATCCATCATCGGGGAAAGCGCGCACCAAGGCCAGATGCCCCGACTCCGCGCGGTCTGCCAATAACGCACCCAATCGCCAATGCGTATGCGTGGTAAAACGATGCGATCGGGCAATAAACCATGTGGGAATGCCCGCAGGAATGGTATTGAGTTGAAATTTCATTGAAACTTCGGAGCAAGATTTTGTCTTCTTAAAATCGTCCCATTGCCGTTTATAGGAGGGCAAATCCAGAGGAAGCCGTTCCACGACAAGACTAATCTCTTGGTCTTCTAGTGTACGGTATGAAAGGTCAAACCGTTCCATGAGACGCAGAAAATGATTCTGCATTTCAGGGGGAAGATCATTCCAAACACGATGCATCTGTCGGCTTGTAAAGACACCCAGTCCATCAATAACATCTTGGCTCTCCAACACCTTACTGATATATTCCGTGACCCATTGCGGCTTGAGGATAACGAGGGTATCGCATTCGTCGTCATTGTGAAAATACAGAAGGTCTCCCAATTCGTGCATCCACTGCGCAAGTCCAAGCTGTGCAACCTTTTCTGTTACACCATGACGTGCCATTGTTGCCCAAAGTTCTTGCGAGGAAATATGCTTTTCTGTATTGGCGCGGATCGCCTTTGCGGCCTCTAGCCATTGAGAGGGCCACATCTCCCCCATTAAGGGCAGGGTTGCGGCGGCAGAAGTAATCGCGTTGTGCAAGACATCAATGCCTTCCCCCGTGATGTTGCTAATGGGGTAATGTCCAATAATCTGTGGAAATTTGCGGCGAAGATCGGACAAGGGAATATCGGCATCCCGCTCATCAATATGTGTCGCGACAAGGAGAATAGGCGAATCGGGCGCGCGGGTTTTAATGGTATTCAGCCAGTAATGGAGTTTCCCCTGCTCGTAACCGTGTCGTGCATTCCAAGCCACCAAGAAAAGGGAACGATTGGTCAGGAAGAACTGATGCGTCGCGTGGTAAATCTCCTGTCCGCCAAAATCCCACGTTTTAAGATCCATCGTAACACCCTCTTTGGTCGGGTGCAAAAGATTGAGTGCTGAAACGGCAATCCCGTGGGTTGTGGACGAATGTTCGTTAAACGGTTCTCCACGCAAAGATCGTAATAGCGCGGTTTTACCCACCCCCCCTTCGCCAACAAGAATCAACTTTGAAACCCACTGCCAATCGCTTTCTTTTAATATGCCGCGCAAATAGGCCATCACGGCCTGTGATCCTTGTTTAACAATTTCAGGCGGAGGCGAGGTTAAACGATTGCCGCCTAAATCTAGCGTCGTTAAGTTTTCAAGATGCCCAATTTCTGTAGGCAGTGCCGTGAGTTTATTGTCGTAGAGATCAAGCTTTGTGAGGTTCACCAGTTGTCCGATTTCAGGAGGCAGTGTCGTGAGTTGATTGCCGTAAATGTCTAGCGTCGTCAGATTGACCAGTCGGCCGATTTCAGGAGGCAGGGTCGTGAGTTGATTGCCGTAGAGATAAAGCGTTACGAGATTGACAAGCCGGCCCATTTCAGGCGGCAGTGCCGTGAGCTGGCTGTCGGAAAGATCAAGGGTGGACCAACCCTCCTTATGGGTTCGGTCTATTATTTCTAACAGTTCTTTGTCTGACAACTTACTTCCCATTGTTAGAGAGAGCATAAGGAGCCACGTGAAAATAACTTGCGCAGTTCGGTGGCCGATTCATCCCGATT
>CAYJXH010000030.1:0-4501 GCA_964373975.1 uncultured Nitrospirota bacterium
CTTCCCATGAAGACCATCACCCTTTCCGCGCACCTTTAAAGGCTTGCGGCATTGCCTGCAAGATATTCTGCAACCCCTTTGGCGGTTGGCTTCATAGCGGTTTTGCCTTTTTGCCAGCCCGCAGGACAAACCTCTCCGCTTTGTTCAGAGAATTGTAAGGCGTCAACCATCCTAATCATTTCGTCCACGTTTCTCCCTAATGGAAGGTTGTTGACCACTTGATGCTGTACGACACCGGCTTTATCAATGAGAAAAGAGGCGCGAAGCGAAATACTCGCAGGGTGTTCGACGCCATAGGCTTGCGTGATGGTGTGTTTCAGATCGGCCACGAGCGGAAATTGAATCGGGCCGATACCCCCTTTTTCGGGAGCGGTGTTGCGCCAAGCCGCATGGGTAAATTGCGAATCAATGGAAACGCCCACCACCTGCACTTGCCGTTTTTTAAATTCGTCTATCCGCTGATTATGCGCAATAATTTCTGTGGGACAGACAAAGGTAAAATCAAGCGGATAAAAAAAGAGCACAACGTATTGTCCTCTTAAATCCGATAACTTAAAATTCTCTTTGATGGTGCCATCTGGCATGACTGCCGATGCCGTAAAATCAGGGGCTTCCTTCGTGACAAGTATACTCATTTTTCTCTCTCCTTATTGATGATTGATGTTGATGAAATTTGGTCAACTTTTGCCGCAAAAATAAAGTCGCTTTCCGTCAAGCCGTTTATCTTATGTGTCCACACCGTAAGCCGAACACTTCCCCATGCAAGATGAATGTCGGGATGATGCCCCTGCGCTTCCGAAAGCTCCCCGACAGCATTGGTAAAATCAAGTCCGGGTGAAAAGCCTTGGAATGAAAAAGATCGTTCGAGATGATGAGCGTCAATAACCTTCCAGTCCGAATGAAGCTCTACCAAAAATTGGGCGATTTCTTCTGGGTTGAGCGGCGGCACACCGCCTCTACAGGGAATACATTCTTTTTTTGAAAGCATCGTCTCGGAAGAATAACATGATTTGACAGTGGTGTCGAGGGTCGTTATAATACCGCCACTTGCCGAAGTGGTGGAATGGTAGACACGCACGTTTGAGGGGCGTGTGGGGCAACCCGTGGGGGTTCAAATCCCCCCTTCGGCACCAAAAAATATGGCATACCTTACAAGAGGTTTTTTACCTGAAAACGATCCACGATCAAAGCTCCCATCTGGTTTTGAGCCTTGGGACCATGTTGCCTCGGAACTTCCTAAACTCTTGGTGTGCGGTGAAATTCGATCTGTCATCAAACGAATGCCGCCGTTTGACACCACAAAACTAAAAGAGGAAGAAGATTGGGAACGCGCCATGTTGATCCTCTCCTTTTTGGGACAGGCGTATGTTTGGGGCGTGAATCCTCCCGTATCGGAAATTCCCGCTAAACTCGCTATCCCTTGGCACACTGTGGCCACAAGGCTAAAACGCCCGCCGATTCTTTCTTACGCTTCTTACGCATTGCATAACTTTCGCCGTCTTGATCCCTCTTTACCCGTCGCAATAGGGAACATTGTTTTGCTTCAAAATTTCTTGGGCGGCATTGACGAAGAATGGTTTATCCTGATCCATGTTGATATTGAGGCCAAGGCGGCATTGGCGCTCAATGCCATACCCAAAGCCCAAGAGGCCGTCATACAGTTAGATGACGACGCGCTTATTCTACATCTTTCCGCTATGGCGCAATCCTTAACGGCAATGTGTGAGACACTCGATCAGATGCCAAAAAATTGCGATCCCTATATTTATTTTACGCGGGTGAGACCTTACATTCACGGCTGGAAAAACAATCCTGCCTTGCCGAACGGAATGGGCTACGAAGGGGTTTCTGAATATCAAGGAAACCTTCAGAAATTTCGCGGAGAGACGGGGGCGCAAAGTTCTATTATTCCTGCATTAGACGCGGCACTCGTTGTCACACACGAAGACGACCCATTGAAACGATATTTAATGGAGATGCGGGACTACATGCCGGAGGCCGATCGCGCGTTTATCCAAAAGATTGAATCGGGGCCATCCGTGCGTCATTATGTGCTAACGCGTTACAAACAACTGCCCTTACTGCGAGAGCGATACAATGAAACAATAGACCTCATGGAACGCTTTAGGTCTACCCACTTGCGGTACGCCGACCAATATATCAATCAGCAAAGTCAAAAGAGCATGAGCAACCCTAGCGCGGTGGGGACAGGCGGAACCCCTTTTATGACCTATTTGGCGAAACACAAAGTTGAGACAGACAGGCATCGGATATAAACTTTGACGTAGCCTTATGCTTTGTTGTAGTATCCCAAAACGATGAGTTCAAAAATTTTACTCGAAAAGGTGGAGGGGGGATATATTGTCGCGGATGCCAATCCAGACCCCAAAAACACACACGATCTTTGGATCAATAAAGCGGTTTTTGTTGATTTTGCCTCTGCCATGGAAGATATTCGTCGCAGGCTAAATGTCTCCGATATTATCGTCTCGAAAGAAGGCAAGCTCTCTTTTTAAAGGATATGCAAGTTAAAATTAACGGAAAAACAGAAGACATCGCCGAGACAACACTGATCGGTCTCCTTCAATCAAAAAAAATAGAGCCTCAAATGGTGAGCGTGGAAATCAATTCCGTTATGCTAAATCGTGCCGACTATCCTTCAACAATTCTTACGGCAGAAGACGAAATCGAATTCCTCTACTTCATGGGCGGAGGGGGCGCAGGGCGCCCGGCCGTGAGGACAATCCCCGTTGTGGATTGTGTAGAGCCACGTCTGGAGGCGATACGATGTCGGTGAAGCCACTGAATAATATTACGCAAGGAATCGGAAATACACCGCTTGTTTTACTCAACAGGTTTACCAAGGAATCGTCTGCCGCTATTTATGCTAAGGTGGAGTTTTTTAATCCGGGGGGGTCCATCAAAGATAGAATTTGCCTTGCCATGATTGATGCCGCAGAACGAGACGGAAAGATTGGGCCAAACACAACCTTGGTTGAGCCGACTTCCGGGAATACGGGGATTGGCTTGGCTTTAGTCTGTGCCATTCGGGGATATAAACTAACCCTTGTCATGCCGGAATCCATGAGCATGGAAAGGGCTTCGCTCCTGTCTTCCTATGGGGCACAGCTTGTTTTAACACCGGCTTGGGAGGGAATGCGGGGCGCTGTCAAAGAAGCAGAATCGCTTTGTCAAAACCCCGATACCATTATGCTCAACCAGTTTGCAAATCCAGCGAATCCAGAAATCCATCGGAAGACAACAGGGCTTGAGATTTTGGCCGCTTTAGATGGAAAGCAGATCGATGCCTTTGTCGTTGCTGTTGGAACGGGCGGAACACTCACTGGCGCGGGAGAAGTCTTAAAAGCGCATAACCCCAACACGCTGATTGTTGCCGTTGAGCCTGCGACCTCACCTGTTTTATCGGGCGGAGAGCCGGGGCCTCATAAAATACAGGGGATTGGCGCAGGATTTATTCCCGCGATTTTAAATCGCTCTATTATTGACAAAATTATTACAGTCACAGATGACGACGCCTACAAAACCGCAAAACAACTTGCCCGACAGGAAGGGCTTTTGGTCGGGATTTCTTCTGGAGCCAATGCCTACGCGGCGCGTATCATTGCCGAGGCTTTAGGCCCCGGAAAAAATGTGGTCACCGTGCTTCCCGATACAGGGGAACGTTATATTAGTATCGAAAAGTATTTTAATATATAACCGCCACGGAACGCATCATGCCGCTTACAGAAGAACAACTCATTCGATATAGCCGACATATTCTCCTGCCCGAAGTGGGCGGCAAAGGTCAAAGAAAAATTGGGGAGGCGAGCGTTCTGATTATTGGCGCGGGGGGGTTAGGCGCTCCTGTCGCGCTTTATTTGGCCGCCGCAGGGGTTGGAACCATCGGCATCATGGATGGCGATTGCGTTGATCTTTCCAATCTTCAGCGGCAGATTATCCATCATACCAACAATGTCGGGGAGAGCAAGGTTGTTTCTGCACAGCAGAAGATCAACGCGCTTAATCCTGACGTTAAGGTGGTTGCGTTTCAGGAAAATTTGAATGCGGAAAACGCACTAGAGATATTGCGTCAGTTTGATATTATCGTAGATGGCACAGACAATTTTCCTGTGAAGTTTCTCATCAATGATGCCGCTTTTTTCACCAAAAAACCGCTCGTTCATGGCGGCATTCTGCGTTTTGAAGGACAACTCTTAACGATTCTGCCGGGGATCACAGCCTGTTACCGATGCGTTTTTGGGGCACCGCCTCCTGCTGGGGTTGTGCCATCGTGTCAGGAGGCGGGGGTCTTAGGCGCGCTTGCGGGGGTCATCGGCACCTTACAGGGAACGGAAGTGCTAAAGCAGATTCTGGGGGTTGGGGGATTGATTACAAACCGAATTTTAAAGTACGATGCCTTGCGTACTGAATTTCGGGAGATTCCCATTCGTAAAAATCCAAAATGTTCCCTTTGCGGGGATCAACCAACCATTCACGCGCT